>CAXMZV010000523.1:0-3651 GCA_964199985.1 Candidatus Ilumatobacter isfjordensis
GCGGGCGTTGCGATTCCGTCGCCGCTGGCGTCGGGCCCGTCGGATCCGCATGCTGCGGCGAGCACAAGTAGAGCCGCCGCTATTCCTGCTCCCCGGATTCTGACCATTCGGGTTCTGACCATGACGTCCTCTCCACAGAAGTTGTGGACGCAAGTAGCGTGGCCGAGGTACTACAAGGCGACCAGGGCCAGAAGTCCTACAACATGTAGTAGTTGCTGATCGGCGCGCCTGAATCGTCCAGCGGGTGTCGCACCGGGAAGACATCGACGGTCCGAGTTCGGTTGCTTTCGTGAGCGCCCTCGACACCGAGATCGTCGAGTTGTCATCGCCCGCCGTTGGTCAGCTGGACACGTGGACGCTTCTCACCTTCGGGGTGACCGCGACCCGTTCCGCATCGCTTTCACCCCGACCCCGGCGATCTCCGCCGCCTCTGCGCATGGGTTCATTCAAATCCCCCCGTTCTGCCAAGACATAGAGCGTCTACCAGGGGTTTTGAGGGTACGTCGGCTCGAACATCTGGCCGATCCTGGCCTATCATTCGCAAAACGTATCGACTCTCGCGTGCGGTCCAATCCGTCCGTGAACCCGATTGCCCTTCAGATTCCGCCGTCCTGAAGGCCGGCCCAGCACCCCGTGACACTCGACCAGCGCTAGGCCCGAGGGGCTGCAAGCCATCGATTCAGCGTCGGTGTGCGAGGACATCGGCGAATCCTTTGATCATTCAGCGTTCCCTGATCGCGGCGATGGGCTGTTGTTCTGATCGCATAGCGGTATGCGGAAGAAGTGTAGATGTCCTGGTCACCCGAGTTTCAACGCGCCGATCCTGAGCGGGCTGCGCCTCTCGCCGTGGTGGGAAGGTGCATCTGCGAGTCGCGTTTGTTACAGCGTTTGTCTTTTGCAGGTGGCCGCGCCATCAGTTCTTGCTCGACCGTGATTTCGTCTGCTACCCGCCCCCGAGTCTGAGCAAAGCCCTCACGAACCCTGGTGTGGATCGTGCCAGACGGAGCGCGGCTCGGTCACGTCCACCGGATGTCACGGCAGCGTCGGCGGGCGGCCCGGTCGCGCTCGGCGCGCCGACGCTGACGATCTCGACTGGCGACGGCACACCCTTGAGATCATGGATACCGAATTGCCGAATGGTGTGGCGAGAACCGACGAGTAGATCGCTGGTCAGTCTTGAGGCGAGCAACTCGTTTGGTCCCGCCAGGCCTGAAATGCGCGCCGCGATATTCACCGTCAAGCCGGCGATGTCGTCAACATCGACTCGTTCCAGTTCGCCAGTATGAATTCCTGCACGAAGACGAAGCCCAAGCTCAGACGTCGCCGCGATGATCTGGCGGGCGCAAGTCACGCCCTTCTCGGGTGTCGGCAGACATGCCATGAATCCGTCGCCGCCGCTCTTGACAGCCCAAGCATCCATCTCATCAAAGATCTGTCGACAGATGTCGTTGTGGCGCTGAATCGTGTCTGCCCATCGTTCGTCACCCATCGAGGTCAGTGTTTGGGTGCTGTCGACGATGTCGGTGAACAGAACCGTCGCAAGCGTGCGCGTGTGCGAACCCCCAGCAACGCCGCCGGTGACGTGTAGTTCGATTGCGTCGGTGACCGCCGCAGCGTCGCCCATCCACGGCAGATGGTCGTGACCGTCAATCTCAACGAAGCGGGCACCCGGGATCGCGTCGGCCATCGCCTGACCCCACCCGACCAGCGCAAACGGGTCATCCCGGCGGTGGGTCACGGTCGTGGGAACGTGTAGTTGAGGCAGAATCGGCATCACGTCACAGTCCAAGGTGGAACGAAGCAATGCACGCGCGATTCCAGGACTTGCGGCGGCCCGCTCGAACAATCCCATGTATTTGCGCTCCATCGGACCATCAGATCCCTGAAGGAAGATGCTCGACGTTCGGCCCTCCCCCCAGTGATCGATCGCGTCGTCGAGCCGCTGCACCATCGCTTCCGGGATGCATCGGCCGCTTGGGAACGTGCCGTCAAGGATCAGCGACCGCACCCGATCAGAGTGAGTAGCCGCGAACAAGCAGGCCAGCGGTCCGCCCTCGGAGTACGAGAACAACACCGCCTGCTCTGAACCGACAGCATCCAGAACAATGCCGATGTCGCTCATCCGGGCCTCGAAACTGGCTGCATCAGGACTCACGTCCGAGAGTCCGGTCCCGCGCTTGTCGAACAAGATGACGCGGGCGAACGACGCCAGCCTCTCGACGAAGTCGACGTAGGCAGGCATCGTCCAATTCAGATCACGGTGGCTGATGAACCCCGGCGCAACCAACAGGTCAACTGGGCCATCACCGACAATTTGATAAGCGAGGTGCAGGTCGCCGCTTCGCGCGTATCTGGTCGTCGGTGCACCCATCATTCATCGACCTCCCAGCTCCGCCTTACCTCGAAGCTACATCGCCCCCAGATCCGCTGCAATGGCACATTTCGTTGCACGGTTGACCGCGCCGGATGGCGCCCCGGGCCACCCAGTATTCGCGATCCAACTCGCACATGGCAGGCGCACCGGGGTCAGCCAACCGGGGTCGCGTGACGTTCTTCGTCGCGGGGCACTGCCGCGTTCTCGGGTGTCGGCGGTGGCAGCGGAGTTGGACCAGACGAGGCGTGGCCTGAGACGCGTTCTGGCGACCGACGGCCACGGGCCCCGACCGCGACCATCACAACACCAGCCGCCGCCATGACACCGCCGGTCACGAGCAGGAAGATCGCGACCGGCGTCACGGCACCGGACCTGGCACCAACCTCGACGTCGGCCAAGACGGTCGGCGAGCCATCTACGTTCATCACGACAACCGACCAACGACCGCCGCGAGCCGCCCACGTCAACTCCTGCTCGCCTGGACCTGACGCAGTCACCGTCCAGAAGTCCTGATCGTTCGGCGGATCAATCGAGCTGTTCCCCGAGACCTCCCTGTACGTGGGTGTGCGTTCATCAAGCTCGACCATCTCGGAGAACGTTGTCGCTGAGAGATACCGCTCGACATCAGCAGATCGCGCAATCCCGACGAAGACGTCGTCGGTCGCGTTGGCTCCTTCGACCCGCAGCCGAAGATCGAGATCGAGCCAGTCCAGCAACCACGGCGACGCGTCGCCCTCGACGTCGTCGAGCCACAGGTCGGTCGTAGCGATCGCGACGCCGCTGCTCTCGACACGGTCGAGCGTGAACCGGAAGTAGCCGTCCTCGTCGGTCGCAACCGCCTGTCCTACGGCGATCGCACCTCCGCCTGCGACCATGGCAAGCCCGGGAACGAGGGCGAGGCAACCAATCACGATCGCGACGATGTGTCCCGCCGTCCGCGTCCGGCGCACAGGCGTTGTTGCTGATTCCGGCTGCAGTTCGGGTGATGCTCCGGAATGCTGTCCAGTGGTGGGACCGAGAGAAATGCTCATGCCCTCATAGTCGTCCCGTACGGCTCGGGGGTCACGCCCGCCGGCTGGCGTCACAAGAGGGGGGTTTACCCCACCAACAGAGGAACTGCTTGGGCGCGAGTACGGATAAGGATCGCCAAGCGGACGGTGCCTGGGTCTCGCCACGCAGCCAGGAAGGTTGGGAAGAATCGCGTCTTGCCCGCGCCACTATGGTTTGTTCTACAGTTTTCGAAAGCGGTGAGGGGATTTCATGACCACATTCACGCA
>CAXMZV010000524.1:0-3649 GCA_964199985.1 Candidatus Ilumatobacter isfjordensis
TGTCGAGGGCCTGCTCGAGTTGCTCGATCGCCTCGATGTCGAGATGATTGGTCGGCTCGTCGAGTACGAGCAGGTTTGCGCCGGTCCGCATCAACAGCGCCAGAGACGCTCGGGTCCGTTCGCCGGGCGACAGCGTGTCGACGCGGCGGTGCACGTGCTCCGCGCCGAGGCCGAACTTCGCCAGAAGCGTTCGCGTATCACCCACCGTGTCGACGAATTCGTGAGCAGCCGCCGCAGCCATGAACGACTCGACCAGTGTGGACTCGCCGAGTAGGTGACGACGCGCCTGTTCGATCTCGCCAACGACGACGCTGCGGCCGAGATGCACCGATCCTGTCGTTGGCGCCAGGCGACCGAGGATGAGGTCGATCAACGTGGTCTTGCCGACGCCATTCGCTCCGACCAAGGCCACACGTTCGCCGTAGTGGATCGTGAGGTCCAAGGGGCCGAGCCGGAAGTTGCCACGGTCGAGGACCGCCTGCTGGCACGACGCCACGATGTCGCCGCTGCGTGCCACGGTCGGAATCGTGAGCTGCAGTTGCCACTGCTCGTGCGGTTCCTCGACCACATCGAGGCGGTCGACAGCTTTCTGGGTGCGCGCGGCCTTTCCGGCCAGCTGCTCGGTCTGGTCCATCTTGAAGTGCTTGATGTGCTTGTCGGTCTCTCCCGACTTCCGAACCTTGGCCTGGCCCTGGGACGCCCACTCGCGTTCGCGTTGTGCTCGGTCGAGCAGGTTGCGACGCTTGCCGTCGAACTCCTCGAAGGCTTCGCGCGCATGCTGCTTGGCGAGCTCACGTTCGGCGATGAACGCTGCCCAGCCGCCGGAGAACCAGGCAGCGCGATGCGTGTGGTGGTCAATCTCGACCACGTCGGTCACGGTGCGCTCGAGGAACGTTCGGTCATGGCTCACCACCAGCACCGGGGCATCCAGCCCGAGCACCCACTGCTCGAGGCGCTCCAGACCGTCGTGGTCGAGATCGTTCGTCGGTTCGTCGAGGAGCACGACGTCGAATCGCGACAGCAAGAGCGAGGCGAGCGATGAACGAGCGGCCTCACCCCCGGACAACGTCGCCGTCGGCTGATCGACGAGCCGTGCGCCGAGACCGAGCGATGCCCATACTTCATCGATGCGCGCGTCGAAGTCGGCGGCGCCGAGTGCAAGCCAGCGATCGAGTGCGTCGGCGTACCGATCATCCGCGCCTGTTGCGCCGTCGGCCAAGCCTTGCGTGGTCGTGTCGAGTTCCTGTTGGGCTGCAGCCACACCGGTCCGTCGGGCCAAGAACTGCCTGACCGTCTCGCCTGGCAAGCGAGCTGGTTCCTGCGGCAGGAGGCCCACGTTGGCCGACGGCGGATTGAGCGCGACCGACCCACTGTCCGGCGCAACCGTGCCGGCAAGCGCGGCGAGCAACGTCGACTTGCCGACGCCATTGGGCCCGACCAGCCCGACATGGCGGCCAGGAGTCAACGTGAGGTCGACGGAGTCGAGCACGATGAGCGGACCGCGAGAGACAGAGACGGATCGAGCGATGAGCGAAGCAGCCATGAGGCGCCTTTCAGGAGAGCGAACGGACGATGGGTTCAGCTCAGGTCATTCATCGCGCTCCACCATAGCCCGTTACTTCGGGGTCGGGCCAGGCGTAACTGGCCAGCGGTCACTGACGGGGGTCGGGAAGTCCACACCGTTCCTGAATGTGACCGGTTGGGCGTTGTGCCCCATCGCCGCGGTCGCCAGACTCGAACCCGCTCATGTCGACCGTCACCCTCCGCCCGTGGCAGCGCGCCGCGTTCGATCTCTTTCGCGCCACCACCGGTCCGGACTACCTGGCGGTGGCCACGCCTGGTGCCGGGAAGACGACGTTTGCGCTCGCCTGCGCCCGTGCTGCGCTGGCCGATGAGAACCGGCCGCTGATCGTCGTCGCTCCGACCAGCCACCTGAAGATCCAATGGTCACGCGCTGCACACCGGATGGGCCTGCAGCTCGACCCCCACTGGTCCCCCGGCGACGGTCTGGCTCGCGACGTGCACGGCCTCGTCACCACCTATCAGCAGTTGGCGATGGGCCACGCTTCGAAGAAGCTGGCCGGGCTCTCGGCCGAGGGATTCGTCATCCTCGACGAGATCCACCACGCCGGCCACGAGAAGGCGTGGGGAGAGGGCATCCGCAAGTCGTTCGGTCACGCGCACAAGCGGCTGTCGCTGTCGGGCACACCGTTTCGCAGCGACGCAGCACAGATTCCGTTCGTCCGCTACGACAACACCGCCGAGGGCGAACTGGCCCACGCCGACTACACGTACGGGTATGCCGATGCGCTGCGCGACGGCGGCGTGGTTCGCCCGGTCTACTTCCCGCGTGTCGACGGTGAGATGGAGTGGACATCGGCTTCGGGCGACACGGTGTCGGCCAACTTTCAGGACGAGCTCACCAATGACCAGGCCTCGATGCGGCTACGCACCGCACTCAGCCTCGAAGGCGAATGGATGCCGGCCGTCATCAAGAAGGCCAACGACCAGCTCCGCATCATCCGGTCCGAGCAGCGCGACGCGGGCGGCCTGGTCATCGCTACCGACCAGGATCACGCTCAGCAGATCGCGATCCTGCTGCGCGACCGCTTCGGCGTGCCAGCCGATGTGGTCGTCAGCGACGACCCCGGAGCATCGAAAAAGATCGCCGAGTTCAGCGAGAACGACCGGCCGTGGCTCGTGTCGGTCCGGATGGTGTCCGAGGGAGTCGACATTCCCCGGCTGCGAGTCGGCGTTTTCGCCACCACCACCTCGACCGAACTGTTCTTCCGGCAGGCCGTCGGTCGTTTCGTTCGTTGGCAGGCGGGTCGGACGAGTCAGAAGGCCTACGTCTACATCCCGGACGATCCACGTCTACGCGCCCATGCGTTCACGATCGCCGAGGCGCGGCGCCACGTGCTCCGACCACCCGGCAAAGGTGATGACGACGACTTCCAGCCCGACGGCGGGCTCGAGAACCAGGTCCACGAGGACGACATGGAGCAGATGTCGCTGTTCTCCGTCGTTGCGTCGACGGTCACCGACATCACCATGCACACCGTCGGCGAGGATGGCAAACACCTTGACGGCATCGACTTCGAGTTGAACTTCTCGCCCGAGGACCTCGGGATGGTCGCCTACGACGACGAGCCCGATCCGCCCGATCCGTTCTTCTCCGACGACCCGGCACTCGGCCTCGACCTGCCAGAGATTCCCACCGCCGCTGGGCTGATTGCGCACGGGTCGATGAGCGTCGCCGAGATCAAGGACGATCTCCGCACCCGCAACGCTCACGTCGCCAAGCGGCTTGTTGACATCACCGGGTGGAACCACGCCAAGGTGCAGGGCGAGATGAACCGCCTGGCTGGAGTCACCCGGGTCGCCAGCGCCACGAACGAGCAGCTCGACCGACGCCTGCGCTACTCCGAGAGCTGGCTCCGCCGCATCCAGCGCACCTGACACGCGCCGCACGCCGCCCTACCCCTGCCCCCCCAAACCCGAAAAATGTTGTCAAAGCGTCGCCAGGCGACGATTTTGCTACACATTTCGGACACTGGGCGCGAGATGCGAGGACGAGGCGACCAGGGCATCGGGGACCGCTAGATTGGACGGATGCCGAACCCGGGCGAGCACCATCCAGCGTTCGAGG
>CAXMZV010000525.1:0-3646 GCA_964199985.1 Candidatus Ilumatobacter isfjordensis
ACGCGTCGGCCTTGGTTCCTGTGCCAAGGTTGATCAGCCGATCTGGAGGGTTCAACATGACTACCCCGCGTTACGCAGCCGTTCTCGTCGCGGCGGCGCTGCTCGCTGCGTGTGGTGGAAACGATTCGGATGAATTGGTCCGGTCGACCGAAGGAACCGCGAGGTCAAGGGTCAGCCGTACGTCGGACGATGTCGCGATCGGTGGAGCACTTTCGAACGGTGAACGTGCCGGATCGTTGACGACCAGCAGGTGATCGATTTTCGAAGCGACGCCGTCGAGAACGCCGGACTGCTGCGAGAGGCCCCCGTGGGACTGGTTGAAGAACGCCGGGGTGAGCCCGGAGCCGTAGTCGAGCGGTCGCGATGAGATCCAGGGCACGGTCCCGTCGCCACTGGTTCGCTCGGAACGACCGAACCCCGACGGCAATCCACGATGCGCGAACGACAGCTTCCCAGCTGAGACCGCCAGCGACTGCAGCGTCGTTTGATTCCCGCCACCGACCACGGATGTGAGGGTGGGGCGGCTCGATTCGTTGAGACGGAGCAGAAGTGTGCGTGCCTCAGCGGCGCGTGCCGCATCGATGCCGCGGAGGGGAGTCTCGAGCTCGTGCAGGTAGCCGGGTTCGTCGGCTCCGTCGACGTACACACAGGGGTAGATGGGAAGGAGTTGATGGACGGCGGGAAACGCTCGGAGCAGGTCGGCAAAGCGCCGGCTTCCGATCGACCGCCACACGTAACCGCCCGAGAGCATTCGCGCCGCCTTCGGCGAACCGCGAAACGGCGTTCCGAGCGTGATGAGCCCGCGGCACCGCTCGGCGCCGTTGTGCTCGTCGAGCCAGTGACGCGCGACGAGCCCACCCATGCTGTGCGCGACGACGATCACCTCAGCGCGACCGACATAGGAGTCGAGCAGGGCAAGCCGTTGATCGATCTCGGTGGCGAGGTTCGCGGCGGCCTGCCGGAAGTCGCGTCGCCAGTCGTAGCCGAACTCGAGGTAGTTCAGTTCGTTCAGGTCGAAGCGGTCGTGCAGTGCGGATCGAAGTCGGTAATAGCCGGGAAGTCGAGCGAGCCCGGGCAGTGAGGTCGGAGCTTCGAGGATGCCGCCGGGGCGGATGCCGTCGTCGAAGTCCGGGTCATCGAGGGCTGTCGGATCATCCGGCGCGAGCTCGGAGAGGGAACGTCCCAGCGTTCGCAGCGCATTGAACATCGTCGGAAGCGACATTTTCCAGATGGGTTCGCCGTCTCGGTGCAACTCGGTGCCACCGATGCCCGGGATGACCACGAGGAGATGTGGGACTTCGGTCTTCACGGTTCGTCACCCTCTCACCAGTTCTGAGCAGGGCTCGCCCTCGGTCGGTGACGACCCAGCTCCCTGCTCGATGTCTGCGATGCGTTGTTCGTAGGCGCGTGCGTCGGCATCGTCGTCGGTTCGACCTCGACTCTCGCGAGCAGCGGTCCTGAAGAAATCGAGTGCCGCCGCGCAGGAGCCTCGATCGTCACACAGGTGGATCAGTCCGGCGGTGCCGTGGTTGAGCGATGCGAAATAGGGCGTCGCGATATCCGCAGCGTCAACGAGATGAGTAGCGACCTGGCTCGGGGCTCCTCCAGATCCCGCTGCCAGCAGTCCGAGCCAACGATGTGCGTCGGCAGCCCAGATCCTCAACGACACAGAGTCGGCGTCGTTCTCGAAGGCATCGATGATCGCTGCGAATTCGTCCGTGGCGGGCTGGAGATCGAGATTGCCCGACGCCAACGCTTCGATGACTGCGTCGGACGCTTCGAGTCGACCGAGCAGGCTCCGCGCCTGCACCTGGCTCATCGGCGAGAACGAATCAAACTCACCGAGGACGGCATTGCGAACTCGTGCGACGTCTTCGCTCGTCGGGAGTTCGGGCAGCGGCGGACTGCACGAGAGGTCCACCGCCATGATCGGAGCGGGAACGATTTCCAGGTACAGCGCCGACAGCTTCGTCAATCTCGCGAATTCTGACTCCGGGTCGATCTCGAGCGCACGGTCGACCTCGGTCCGAGCCTCGCGGACCAGGTCCGGATCAGCGTCGATACTGGCGCGAACGAGCAGCATCCAGGCGCGCAGCGCGGGAATGAGTGCGACGGGGCGAGCCTGACTTCCGCGGAGCTCGATGGCTTGGTCGAGACGCTCTTCAGCCAACTCGGGTCGATCGGCGATGAGCGCAGTGATCGCATCGACGGTCAACACGAACGAGGAGATGGCGGGCACCTGCCCGAGCGCCCCTGCGTTGACGTCGTCGGTGGTCACCGCGACCTCAAACTCCTCACTGATGGTCAGCGGGAAGGGACTTCGCCGCGAGAACTGGGCCGCCTCGATCTGAAACACGACATCGGCAGGCCCCACCTGCGAACGGTATGTGCCGTGGACGAGCAGCTGTGCGCCGATCTGGTCGGCGAGCTGGCGGGCGTCGTCGGGGACCGCAGAACCCAATTCTTCGGGACCCCAGACGAGGAAGCGAGCCTGTTCGTCCAATCCGTCTCGGACCTGACCAGCGATTTCGTTCGAGATCGAGAGCGCGCCCGCTCGGTCGTCGCTGTTCGAAGCGAGACGGGCCACCGCGACGTTGAACTCGCCTTCCATCGTGCGCAGCTCGACGACCCCGGCCCAAGGACGCCATGCGACGAGACCTGCGACAACGAGCAAGACGGCGGCGAGACCTGCGACCGTCAAACGTTTCAGCCGGCGATTGCGGATCGCGTCGGTCAACTCCGGAGGCTCATGGGGCCGGAGGCCTTCGGCCTGCAGTCGATCGACGTCGACGATCTCAATGCGCGTCGCTCCGTCGAGTACCTCCGTCGCGACCGCGACGGCGCGTTGGAACGAAATCGACTCCGGTGCGCCGTCGGGCTCGGCCCACATCGACGATTCACACACCCCCGTCGTCTCGATCGGGATCCAGCCCTGACCGGCAGCGTTGTCGAGCAGTTCGATGCAGGCCTCGCGACCCACGCAACTGATCACACCGTCGCCGCCGACTCGGCCGAGGTCGGTGAACCGTCGCGCCCGCGTGTTCGCGTTCGGAACGACCCACGCAAGCGAATGGCGAGTGTTGTCAGCCTTGCTGACGATGCCGATCAGCACCACAAGATCCGAAGCCAAACACGCTCCCGCAAACATCGCCGTGAGGTCGACGCAGTTCGGCGTGCGTGTGGCCAGTACCTCGGCCGGTGTCTGCACGAGTTGATTGCCGCGATCGCCGAGGACCGTCGACGAGTAGGACAATCGGCGCTCCCGGATCGTTTCGTACACCGCAGCAGCAAGCGCGGACGGGTCGGCTGCCAGATCACCCGCCGAGGTCGGCCGGAGCCCCTTTCGCAGCGCCTCTTGTGCATTGACGAATCGAGCGAGCTCTCGAGGAATCCCCAGGTTCCATTCCGGCCAACTCATGACATCGACAGTAGTTCTCCACGTTCGACTGCTTCTTCCAGTTAAGCGGTGCGAGGCCGTCGCCAGGAGATGAGGACGTCGGGGGACCAAATGCCCTTCACCATCGGCTGGCCAGGCGCGACGATTTCTGAGGTGATATCTGAGCAGCCGGGCAATCGAGACGATGGACTCGAAGCATCGTGGTAATCACGAACGAAGGCGGACCGACCGTCGTCGCGATCGGCGGGC
>CAXMZV010000526.1:0-3634 GCA_964199985.1 Candidatus Ilumatobacter isfjordensis
GGCGTTCACCGGTGTCGTCGCGTGGTGGTTCGGTGCCGCGGCCAGCGGCGAGTACATCTCGGGCTTCCTGATCGAGAAGTCGCTGAGCATCGACAACGTGTTCGTTTGGGCCCTGATCATGGGGTACTTCAAGGTGCCGATGAAGTACCAGCACCGCGTGCTGTTCTGGGGCATCTTCGGCGCGTTGGCGTTGCGTGCCATCTTCATCTTTGCCGGCGTGGCGCTGATCGAGCAGTTCGACTGGATCCTGTATGTCTTCGGCGCGTTTCTGCTGTACACCGCAGCGAAGCTCGTCTTCTCTGACAACGATCATGTCGATCCCGGCGAGTCGAAGTTCCTGAAACTCGTCAATCGATTCGTGCCGTCGACCGACGAGTACGACGGACAGAAGCTGTTCACGAGGCAGAACGGCAAGCGGCTGGCAACGCCGCTCTTCGCTGTGTTGATGCTGATCGAAGTAACTGACGTGATCTTCGCCGTCGACTCGGTTCCAGCGGTGCTCGCCGTGTCGAACGAACAGTTCATCGTGTTCGCGTCGAACGCCTTCGCAATTCTCGGGTTGCGTGCGCTCTACTTCCTGCTCGCCGACATGCACAACCGGTTCGTGTTCCTCCAGCAGGGCTTGGCGATCATTCTCGCCTTCGTCGGCGTGAAGATGATCATCGCCGAGTGGTACCACATCCCCACCTGGCTCTCGCTCACGGTGATTGCCATCGTTCTGACCGCATCGATCGGCACCTCCCTGAAGTTCGCCAGGATGACCGAGGAAGCCGAACTCGCCCACGCCGCCTTCGACGACGAAGTGAGCAAAGATCAGAGTTAGTCGTCGAGTCCGCCGGCGACCCACGCCTCCGGATGTGCCGGATCAAGCCGGCGTGCGGGGTGGGCGGTCGAGCTCAGCCAGGCCAGGAACCGTTCCGCCGTCAAGGGTCGTGAGACGCAGTAGCCCTGAGCCACGTCGCAGCCGAATGACCGCAGACGTGCGAGCACTTCGTCGCTTTCGACGCCTTCTGCGACGACTTCGAGTCCGAGGTTGTGGCCGAGGTCGATCGTCGAACGAACGATCACCATGTCCTGGTCGTCGACGAGCATGTTCGTCACGAAACTCTGATCGATCTTGAGTTCGCGGACGGGAAGCCGACGCAGATAGCTCAGCGACGAGTAGCCCGTCCCAAAGTCGTCGATTGACAAGCGAACACCCATTGCGTGGAGCTCGTCGATGGTGGCGCGGGCACGTGGACCGTCGATGAGCAGCGACGACTCGGTGATCTCCAACGTGAGTGCGCCCGGATCGACACCGTTCTCCTCGAGATGAGCGCTGACACGTGCTGGGAGCTTGACGTCGACGAGATCGTGGGTTGAAAGGTTGACCGACATCCCGAGGTGATACCCCTTGTTTTCGAACTCGCGGAGCGTGGACAGGCCCCGTGCCAGCATCAAATCGGTCAACTGCTTGATGAGGCCGGTCTCTTCGGCGACGCGGACAAAATCGGTTGGCGGCACGATGCCGCGAACCGGATGCGTCCATCTCACGAGCGCTTCGGCTCCCATGATCATGCCGGTGGCAAGATCGATCTTGGGTTGGAATTCGACACCAAGATGCTCGAACTCGATCGCTTGTCGGAGATCGCCGAGCATCGAGAGTCGGGCCGGGGCCCGACGATCCAGCGCCTCGTGGTACACCTCGATGCCGACGTAGTGAGACTTGGCGTTGTACATCGCGATGTCGGCCCGCCGCATCGGGGCGACGGCATCGACGTCGGTCGACAGCAACGCCGTGATTCCGACGCTTGCGGTGACCACGACCGAGAGGCCGTCGAGGACGACCGGACGGCTGGCGTTGTCGATGCACCGTTGCGCAAGGTCGAACGCAGACTCGTCATCGGCGCAGTACGCCAGGATCGCGAACTCGTCGCCAGCGAGCCGGGCGAGCACGTCGTCGCTGCCGATGTCGGCGGCGATTCGGCGAGAGAACTCGATCAGCAGATCGTCGCCGGCGTGGTGGCCCAACGTGTCGTTCACTTCCTTGAACCGGTCCAGGTCGAGCATCAGCAGGTAGCGGTTGATGTCGCCGGCCGGCTTGCTCGTCCACTGCTTGCCGAGTGACTCGAAGGCAGCCCGGTTGGGGAGGCCGGTCAAGTTGTCGTGGCGGGCTTCGAACTCCATCTGGCGGTGGAGCAGTCCCTTGCGCAAGCTGGACGCGAGTTGTTCGGACAGATTCTTGAGATGCGAAACCTCGTTGTCGTCGAAGTGGCGTCGAACCCCTCCGGGGCCAGCGATCAACAGCATGCCGATCAGCCCGGACCCGTCGTTGATCGGTGAGATGATCAACTCGGGGAGGCTGTCGGCCTCGGCGCTCTGCGCCAACAACAGTTCTGACGACTCGATCAGGCGCGTCTCGGTCTCGGTGCCGAGATGAGTCCACAATGCCTCGACATCGGCGGACAGGTGCTGGGGAAGCGGGCCCGACGAGAACTGTTGCGCCCCAGGAGAGGAGGATCCGATTCGCAAGATCGCCACGTCTGCTCGGAGCAAGCGGGCGGCTTCGAGGACGGCGATTCGCGAGATGTCGGTGAGGTCGAGGGACTGACCGATCCGACCTGCGAAGCCGTGGATCTCATCGAGGTCACGAAGTTCCTGGGCGATCTCGCCATGGCGACGGATCAGGACCCAGAGCGCAGCGGTGGGAATGATTGCGAGGAACGCCAGGAGCGGTGCGACCAGAGCGAGTCCGAGGATCACACCCGCGGTGGCGGTGTTCACGAGCAGGACCCACGCCGACTTCAGTTCGTCGCCCACTCGCCGAATCGTGTCTCCCTCGAATCGAGAAATGGCCACTGAAATGGCGACCGAACCCACAATCGTTGCGATCAACGTCGCGCCAGCGGCACCGGCGACGAGCACGGTGTCACTGTCCTCGCCATCTCCGAACATCATCCGCGTGATCGCGTACACGATCGAGATCTCGAACGTGAACACGCTGAGATTGAAAAACAGCTTGTAGGGCGGTGGCTTCCTAACGAGCACGAGCGCGACGAAGCTTCCTGCCAATCGAGCGAGCATGCCGGGGCCCGGGGCAGCGAAGACCGCCGCCAGAATCAGCGGCACCTCGGACATCGAGAACGAGAAGGCTCCCCGCCGATACTCGACATGGAACACCGTGACGAGCGAGGTTCCGAAGAGCACGGCGAGCACCACGATGAAACCGTCACTCGACGGCCGGAGCGTCGAGCCGGGGTTCGGCAACAACCAGTAGACAGGGAGGGACACCGCGAGCAGCGCGAACGACAGCAGCACCACATCGGTCACGGCGGACCGTCGAAAGCCTCGATGGCCCGCCGAACGCTCAGTTGTTCCTGTCTGTGTCACACGACGCCCCGCTGTTCGAGCTGGAAGGCTATCGCGGAACCCTTGCAGGGGAACGAATAATCAGCTCCAGGAGCCGCCGCTCCATGACCCTCCGCTCCATGATCCGCCGCTCCATGAGCCGCCGCTCCATGAGCCTCCGCTCCATGATCCGCCGCTCCATGATCCGCCGCTCCATGAGCCTCCGCTCCATGATCCGCCGCTCCATGATCCGCCGCTCCATGAGCCTCCGCTCCATGAGCCTCCGCTCCATGATCCGCCGCTCAAT
>CAXMZV010000527.1:0-3634 GCA_964199985.1 Candidatus Ilumatobacter isfjordensis
AACGTTTCCAGTGCATGAAAACAGGCCCGGGTGTTGCGGTGATTGTTTCGATGACGTGATTGAAGCAGGTCGGGCAGTTGATGTCAGCGGTGACGTAGGTGAGCACGAGTCGAGTTCCTTCAATGCGATGGTTTGGAGGGGTTCGGTTGGTTCAACGGTATTCGGCGGGTCGCCATGTTCCTTTGCCGAGGAATCGTTGGGCCATTGCCCACGCCATTCCAGTCGCCCGCTTCTTTGCTTGCTCGGCGTGTGGGCCCGTCCATCCGCCGTCGACGGTGTCGTGGAAGACCTCGAGCCACCGATCGAAGAGCTCCGGAGTGAACGCATCGGTGTCGTGGAGTGTTCTGTGCGCCTCGATCACGTCGATCTGATAGTCGGGGGCGTAGGGCAGGACGTGGCACCAGTAGTCGGCGACGGACTCGATGTGGCCTTGCCAGTCAATGAAGCCGGGTGCAAAGTTGAAGTAGGGCTCGAGAAGTTCATCTTGGACGACGTCGACGTACTGGCGCGTGACCAACTCATCGACCTGTTCGGTGGTGTCGAGGTCGCGTCCGCGATGTCCCCAGGGGCCCGAGCGGCGGGGTGGGTCGAGCGGAATCGAGCCGGGGACCATCGGTTCCTCGGGTGCTCGGTAGAACTGGATGAAGAACGTTGCGTCGGTCGAGGGTTCGACGCGGTGCTCGATGCCGGGCTCGATCACGGCGGCGTCGCCGGACCCGAGGCCGACGTCGCGTGGAGCGTCGCCCTGAAGGTCGGTGTAGCGGACGGTGCCGGATTGGACGAACAGCTGCGCCCCAGACCCGTGGTGCGGTGCGACTCGGCGAGCTGATCGGGCAAGGATTCGAAGTCAAACAACGGGGTGCGTCTGGCCTCGACGAGTCCTGACGGAAGTGTCGGTTCGCTCATCGGTGTCCATCCTTGGTGCGTTGTCGTTGCGGCGGGTTGATGGTCAGACCGTGTTGCCGACGGTGGGGTTGTTCGTCGGTCACGGTCACGGTGTCCAGAGTGCGCCACCATGCCACGAACTGCAACCCCGACGCGATGGCGTGCGGTCTCTGCTCGGGCGCGTCCGAGCGTCCAGGCGACCCTGATTGCCAGGTGAGATACCTCGCTCTTCCCTCGCGATCCAGACCTGGCCGTTCGATCCGTTGGCACCAGCCCCAAAGCGCGGTGCCGCACAGTTCGCCCGAGCGCTCGTGGACACGACGCTTCACGTGTTGGATGTCCCCGACGACTACGGGCACATGGACACTGAATTGATCCAACTCTTCGAACAGGCCGTTCCGACGCTGCTCCGCTGAGCGAGTCAGGCCACCGTCGCCCCGAACGATACTCACAGCTCCGTAACCTTGGGTCAGGAGCGCACCTGCGACTGCCCTGACCGACTCGCGTTGACTCAGTAAGACTTGGGGAGGCCGAGGACGTTCTGGGCGATGTAGTTGAGCGTCATCTCTTGGCTGACTGGAGCGAGTCGTTGCAACCGGGCCTCGCGCCAGTACCGCTCGACGTGGTACTCGGTTGCGTAGCCCAAGCCGCCGTGGGTCTGGATCGCCTGGTCGGCGGCGAAGAACGATGCCTCGGCTGCCAGGTACTTCGCGGTGTTGGCCTGCTCACCGCACTCGAGCCCAGCGTCATACCGCTCTGCGGCCACGAGCATCATCGTGTAAGCGGCCTGCAGGTCCATGTGGGCCTTCGCCAACGGATGCGAGACCGCCTGGTTCTTGCCAATCGGACGACCGAAGACCTCACGCTCTTGGGCATAGGCGATCGCTCGGCGCAGTGCCACCTCGCCGATACCGCAGGCCATCGAGGCGAGCAGAATGCGTTCGGCATTGAGCCCGTGCAGGATGTGCTGGAACCCGCGGCCACGCTCGCCGACAAGCCGCCAGCCCTCGACCGGCAAGTCGTCGTACGCGACTTCACACGACGCCACGGCATTGCGCCCGAGCTTCGGGATCGGCGCGATGTTGCAGTACTCCGGATCGAGGTCGACGAGGAACAGTGACAGACCTCCGAACCCTTCGCCGGGCGTTCCGTCGGTGCGAGCGAGCAGCAGGCACACCTCTGACTCGAGTGCCTTCGACGTCCAGATCTTGCGACCCGAAATGATGAAGCCGCCCATGCCGTCGTCGGCAGCACGCGTCGAGATGCGACTTGTGTCGGTCCCCGCGTCAGGTTCGGTCACCCCAAAAGCAACGTGGAGGTCGCCTGCCGCTGCTCGCGGCAAGAACGTGTCTTTCAGTTGATTGTTGCCGAACTTGATGACCGGGGCGAGACCGAACATCGTCAGGTGCAACGCAGTCGAGCCATTCATCGCTGCGCCCGACGCAGCGACTCGGTTCAGGACGAGCGCACCCTCGGCAATGCCCTGGCCACCACCGCCGTACTGCTCGGGAATCGCGATGCCGACCCAGCCGCCTGCCGCCATCGCGTTGTAGAAGTCCCACGGAAACTCGTGGTCGCGATCCTTCTGCGACCAGTACTCATCGTCGAAGTCGACACACACGCGATCGACACCTTCGACAATCGCAGCGCTGTGTTCATCGTGGTCCAGTGTCATGCGGTGCAGAGCTTGCCAGCCGTTGCCCTCAGCCGACGAGTGCACGACACCTGCATCACGCGTCGAGCAGTGATTCCAGGTCCAACGCGTCGATGGCTCGCGCACACCGCCGGTTCATTGTCTCGATCAGTGCGAACTGACGTGGGTCGTCGAAGTCCATCCCCCGGGCGGCCACGATCGGATAGACCAGACAGAACAGCGCGGCCACCCGGTAGTCCTCCCACATGCGCTCGGTCTCGGCAGGCGGCACGCCGGCGGCGTGGAGCGCAGCGACGTACCGGTCGAAGAGGAAGCGCTCGTGGGTTGCCGCGACATCGGGCAACAGGCTCTGGGTCACGAAGTACGCCAGGTCGTAGGACGCCGACCCGAGGCCGGTCAGCTGGAAATCGAGGAGGACCGTGCGCCCATCGGCAGCGAAGAAGATGTTGTCGGCGCGGTAGTCACCGTGAATCACCGTGGTGGGCGATGTCGACAACGTCGCCAACATCGCCGGCATCGCCTCCGCCCAACGTGGCGCCACGCCGACGATCGCGGGGTCGACGTCCATCAACGAACTGACCTTCTCCCAGCCTTCGGCGAAGACGACCGGCAGGAGGGCGAGGTAGATCGGATCGGCCAGGCTCACCGCGGCACCGGTTTCGACGAACCGTTCGGCATCACCCCAGAACTCGGCGTGCCAGAGGGCGAGCTCGTCGAGGGCACGCTCAGCGTCGGCGATCTCCACGCCCTCGATCTGGTCGACGACCCGATGCCCGCCCTCGTCTTCCATCACGACGAAGTACGACGCTCCGTCCTCTGACACGGCGCCTCCGAACCCTTGCGGCGCGTCGATCGGCGAGCGATCCCCGGAGCTCTTCGTAGAACTTGACCTCACGCTCGTACATCCGCAGCATCGAGCTCGTGAAGACCGCCGCCTCATCGAGCGCCGCCAGCTTCAGGACAAGCGTGTCAGGCACGCCGTCGCCGGTCAGCCGGAGCCGATAGACCGCACTGCTGACGCCGATGCCGACCCCAATGAAGTTCGCAGCCGAGCGCATCCCGTGCCGGACCTGGCCGATCGGGATGGTTGGTTGG
>CAXMZV010000528.1:0-3629 GCA_964199985.1 Candidatus Ilumatobacter isfjordensis
TCGGGAGCAATTCGGCATCGAGTGGTATGCCCTGGCTGCGCTGAGTGTTGCCTGGGCGGGGATGCTCGGCTCGGCGGGGCGGCAGAGCGCACTGGTCGGAGCACTGTTCGCCTGGTGGCCGATTCTGCTGCCGTGGATGATCAGTCGCTCGATGGACGCGTGTTCGCGTCGTTCGACGATCGTGTCGACGATCGTGGGCGCAGTCGCCGCTTTCTCGTTCGCTCGAACCGGCGGAATCTCGGACTCTGGGGTGACTGCGGCTCTCACGGCTGTGGCGATTGCAGTCGTCTCCGTCGGTGTTGGCTGGCTGCTGGCCAGACGTCTGGCACCGAGGCGAGCCGCTGTTGGCTGAGTAGCGTCCTGTGAGTGCGGGTGCTCTGGGTCGTCAAGGGTCTGGGCCCCGGAGGCGCGGAACGGCTGCTGTGCGCCGCCGCAGCGAGCCACAGCGACGGCGTCGACATCGAGTGTGCGTACGTCTTGCCGTGGAAGGATCACCTCGTCGGCGAGCTCGAATCGGCAGGCGTGATCACACAGTGCCTAAGCCAGAAGCGGACCGATGTGCGGTGGCCGGGACGACTGTTGCGGCTTGTCCGTTCGGGTCGATTCGACATCGTCCACGTCCATTCGCCGCTCCCTGGTTCGGTGGCGCGACTTGCCGCACGGTCGATGCCGTCTTCGTCTCGGCCCGCAGTCGTGTCAACCGAGCACAACCGTTGGGCCACCCACCGCTGGCCGACCAGGATCTTGAATCGGGTGACGAGCCGTTGGAACGGAGCCACGATCGCTGTCACCGATGAGGTTCGGTCGTCAATCAGCGGGCCGGCTGCGGAGCAGGCCGTCACGTTGCGGCACGGGATTGATGTGGCGAAGGCCCAAGTCGAACTGGCGCACCGTGCTGCCATACGTGCCGAACTCGGCATCGGTGACGACGAATTCGTGGTCGGCACGGTGGCCAACTACCGCCCGCAGAAGGACTATCCCAACTTGCTACAGGTTGCTCGTCTGCTCGCAGATCGGGACGTGCCTGTCCGGATTGTCGCGATCGGTCAGGGTCCACAGGAGGCCGAGGTCAGAACGCTGCATGCCGATCTTGACCTGGGTGAACGGGTCATCCTCACTGGATTTCGCGACGACGCTGTACGCGTGATGGCGGCGTGCGATGCGTTCACGCTCGCGTCAGCTTGGGAAGGGTTGCCAGTGGCGCTGATGGAGGCGATGGCGCTCGGACTCCCGATGGTGGTGACCGATGTCGGTGGGATGGCCGAGGAGTTGACGGACGGGGTCGATGCGCTCCTGGTGCCGCCTCGCAATGCGCCGGCGCTGGCCGACGCAATCGAGCGGGTATGGCAGAACGTCTCGCTGCGCAAGGATCTGACGGCGGCCTCGGCGGAACGAGCTGCAGAATTCGGTGTCGATCGGACCGTCGAGAGTGTCGAGGCGACGTACTCACGTGTTTCGGGCCTGGTGGTCGGCGACGACGCTCGGGGCGGCGCCGTTCCGGTGGTGCGGCCTCCGAAACTGTCTCCGTCGCTCGAGATCCGGGAGGCAACGCTTGACGATCGGGGCCGAATCCTTGCGCTCCTGCAGCGCTCGCTCGGAGTCGACGGCGATCAGCGCTACCCGAAGCTGTTCGAATGGAAGCACGATCTCAATCACTTTGGGCCGTCCCCGATGTGGGTGGTGACCGACGGTGATCGGATCGCAGGGTTCCGGGCGTTCATGCGGTGGGAGTTCGTTCGTGGTGGCGAAGTGGTCCGCGCCGTCCGCGCGGTGGACACGGCGACAGATCTCGATTCTCGCGGGCAGGGGCTCTTCACGGCGCTGACACTGCACGGCCTTGAGGCGATGAGTGCCGACGGCGTTGACTTCGTGTACAACACGCCGAACACACAGAGCCTCCCCGGTTACCTCAAGATGGGCTGGCGCGAGGTTGGTCGCTTGCCCGTCGCGGTCGGGTTCTCCGGCCCGACGGGCGTGGCGCACGCACTTGGATCGAGGGTCCCGGCCGAACGTTGGTCGCTCGATCTTGATGTGGGAGTGCCCGCTCTCGACTGGCTGGACCGGGGCGGTTTCGACGAACGGTTGTCAGTGGACAGTGACGGCCGCCGACTTCGCACGAACGCTGACGCCGCGTATCTGGCCTGGCGGTTCGGGGCGTCGTGGCTGGGATACCGCGTCGTCGAGGACGGCGAGTGCACGCTGATCGTGCGCGCCCGAGGACGCGGATCGTCGAAGGAGCTCGCGGTGGTCGCGGAGTTCGGGGAGCCCGTCGCGGTCCAACGTCTTGCAAGGTCGGTTGCCAGAGCAGCAAGGTGCAGCCACGCGCTCCGCATCGGGCGACCTGGCTTGGCAGCAGGTTTCGTCGCGCTCCCGCTCGGAGGGCCGCTGCTCACTGTCCTGGCGTTGAGCGATGCGGGCACTCCGCCGCTGGCGAACTGGGGTCTGACGCTTGGCGACGTCGAGTTGTTCTGAGATGAACGGGAACGTGGCGGGTCACGGCATTCGTTGCTGAGACCGTTGGGCGGCGGGCATCCTCATCTTGTCGCCGTTCATTGGTCGGTGTCATCACCAACAAGTCGCCCGCTCCACGACTGCCCTCAGCGCGCTTTCCCATCGAGCGGCTACCACGTCGATCTCGAACCTTGCCAGACAGTGCTCGTTGGCCTTCTTTCCCATTCGTTTGCGCAGGTTGGCGTCGGCGGCCAGTTTCGTCACCCCGGCGTGGAACGCAGCGACGTCACCGGGGTCGCCCACGAAACCGGTGACACCATCGACGACGACGTCTGGAATCGCCCCGACCGAAGTCGTCACCGCAGGCAGCTGACAGAAGCCCGCCTCGATCAACACTGCCGGCATGCTGTCGCCGCCCAGCGATGGTAAGACAAGAAGATCCATCGCGGCGTAGACACGGTGGAGTTCGGTGAGCGACCCGGTGAACACGACCTTTCCGGGATGAACTGCTGCCAGCGACTCGAGGCGCTGTCGATCAGGCCCATCGCCCACAACAAGAAGCTGCACCCCGTCGAGACGAGCGACGGCTTCAATCGCGATGTCGACGCCTTTCTCGGGCGCCAACGCCCCGACATATCCGACGACGACCGAGTCACGACTGAGGCCGCTCTCGCTCCGCGACGTCAGGCTCTGCTCCACTGATGTGAAGGCAGCTGCTGGAACGCCGTTGGGGATGACGCGGATCTTGTCTCGTGGGACCCATGTGACCTGGGCGAGGTCGTCAGCGGCACTCTCGGCCAGAGCGACCACACCGGACGCGAGACGGAGATACGCCGCAACCCGGATGCGACGAGCGGGTGCGCCAGCCCAGAACTTCGTATCGGAGATCTGACGCGTCACGAAGGGCCGACCTGGGCCGAGGCCGCTGATGGCGCACATCAATACCGTCGTCGAACCGTGGGCCACCGTGACATCAGCGTCGGCCATCAAGGCCCGAACGCCGCGAAAAGAACTGAGCTGCCGTCGCCGCTCCGAGAGTACGGGGAGATCAAGACCACCGACCGCACCGGGCGCAAGTGCCACGACGTCGCTCGAGTGGCCCCTTCTCCGCATTGCGTCGCTCAGGTCGCACGCGAAGACCTGAGCGCCGCGGCGATCGGTGTCCGTGACGACGTGCA
>CAXMZV010000529.1:0-3622 GCA_964199985.1 Candidatus Ilumatobacter isfjordensis
AACACGGACCAGTAGTTTCGTTCAGCGCCCCGCTCTGGTGAGACCAGGGTGGGGTACTGCGCGTCTCAGCCGAGGTTGGGCCAGGTGCGCTTTTGGCGGCGGCGTTTGCCGGCGGCGCCGAGCTTGCGCCGGTCGGCGAGATCCCAATCGCGTCGCCAGCTGGTGTGTTCCGGGCCGGTGAGCGCGGGGCTGGTGCCGCGTGCGGCGCGTTGGCGGGCCGACCAGTAGTCGGTCAGGGCCTCGTCGCCGAGCACGGTGACTGCGGCCTCGATGCGGGCGTTGAACCGGCGCGTCGACTCGCCCTCAACGAGAGAGAGTGCCGAGCCGAACACGACCTTGGTGCTGCCGGGCTTCGGGCGCTTCATGCCCTTGCCGAAGATGGCGCCGGTGCCGTCGATGAACACCGGGACAACCGGCGCGCCGGTCTTCGATGACAGGTACGCGGCGCCGCCCTTGAAGTCCTGGCCCCAGCCGTCAGGGGAGCGGCCACCCTCTGGATAGATCACGAGGCTGTATCCATCAGTGATCAGCCCAGACAGCAGGTCACCCGAGGTGCGGCCTGTCGACTCGCGGTCGATCGGTACAGCGTTGAGCGACAGGGCCGAGATGGCTGACTTCCACTTCTTGTCGAAGAAGTAGTCCGCAGCAGCGGCGACGACGAGTTGGCGACGCCAGACGGTCGGGATCGACCGAATCATCACACCGGTGTCGAAGTGGCTGTGGTGTGTTGGAGCAAAGATCACCGGCGGCGGATTCTCCAACCGGGTCAGGTCGCTCAGCCGGTCGACGCCCGTGACCTCGGGGTTGGTCAGCACTCGCGCAGCGAGACGAATTGGTCCCTCGGTGATGACTCCTCGGACGCCGGACGCGAGTGGGCGACGTGCCCACTCGGTGTCGTAGTGAGCTCCGAGTCCTGACACCTCTGGCGGCACCTCGACGCCACGGGGCACGGTCGGCGTGCGGTACGGGAACCCGAAGTTGCGCAAGGGTATGGCGGCCTGGCTGACGGCACGTTCGGCGGCGCCAGCGAGCCGCTGTGCCCGTTTGATGTGTGAGGAGGCCATTGCCGGAGCGTCCTACTTGACGTCGGCCACCAGGACCGAGGGGACGTGGAGGTGTGTGATCGACGGTGATCGGCCGACAACGTCGCTCGCGATCTCAAAGGCGTCGTTCATCGTCGAAGCGGGTGTGAACCCGAGTCGTCGAACCGTGGGTGCATCGCCTCCGACGATGATGACCTTGCCAGCGTGTTGCTGGCCGTGAGCACCCCAGTACCAGGCGTAGAACGGGTGAACGCCGTGGTAGGCGTTGCCGGTGCGGTAGAGGTGGCGGTACCACTCGTCCTCCGCGTACTTCTTCTCCCACTTCTCGCTCATCACTGCCGGATCGGTCGAGTCAGGCAGCACTTCTTCGAAGAAGTCGATGTAGCTCGGATGATGGACGGGGTTGAAGTCGCGGTAGGTCGGGTGCGTCATGATGATGACGCCGCCCTCGCGCACGAGCGGCTTGCCGCGGTACATGTTGAACAAGTAGCCGAGGCCCATACACATCACGAGGATCGGGTTCATGATGCCCTCGGGGTTGTACGGGCAGATGTACGGGATGCCCATCGTCAAGATGTCGGTCTGTCCCTCGACCTCAACCAGGTGCTGGGCGTAGACGTTCTTCAACGTCTCTTCATGCACGGTCGGCGTGAAGCCAGCCTGAACGCTGGTCATCTCATACGGCGACTCGATCGAGTGCATGATCTTGCGTCGGGCCTTGACCGGCATGGCGCTGAGTGACTTCTGTGTTGCGAGGTACGTCGCACGATCCTTCGCGTTCCACTCCCACTCGCGCTTGGCGAGGAAGTCGAAGGGCTTCGGGAACGTGTTGGTGTTCAGGGTGGTCTCGACGGTGAAGATCTGTGGGCCGCTGTCGCGCAGGACCTCACCCATCCGCCACAGGCTCTGGTGGAGGGCGCTGTGGTGGCGGTCCATGAGGCTGCGGGTGTTTTGCAGCGTTTTCGGGTTGTGGTGGTAGCTGAGGCAGCGGTACGAGGCGACGCCGGTGGTGATCGACTTCCAGCCGCCGTCCATGGCGACCTGGTTGACGTTGGCGTAGACGACGAGGTCGGACTCGGCGACACGCTTGTTGATCTCGAGGATCTCGCCTTCTTCGGTCTCGCCGATGACGGCGAGGTTGTCGTAGTCCTCTGCGTCGTGCTGGTACAGCGTGCCGCGCGGATGGAACGCGTCGAAGATGCGATCGCCGAGCACGTGCTTGAGTTCGTAGTCGTGCATCCGTCGGTGCAGGCCGAGCGCGGCGATGAGGTGGACGTCGTCGACGCCAGCCTCTGCAGCCATTTCGAGCACTGCTTCGATGATGCGCTGGCGAGTGTCGGGCTGACGCATCTTGGGCAAGGAGAGCGATGCGTCGTCGAAGCAGATGGTGAGCTTCATGTCGGGCTTGAGCAGCGTCGGGAGCGGCTCGGCATCCATCGGATTGAGCAGCGCATTCCGAATGGCACCGTCGACGTCTTCGATACCGGCCAACGGCTCGGGCGGATAGATCACTCGGCTGCGGTCGGCGGGAAGGCGTTCAAGGCTGAAGTTCTCGCCGCGCCAGAAGAGCATGGGTGGCGTCGAACGATCGACGTCGAGAACAAATCCTGGGCGTGGCATCAGAAATCTCCAGTGCGCATGTCGAAAGCGATCTTCACCGCGCCGCGGCGACCTGCTGAGGCAGCGTGGGCGATGGCGTCGACGTGATCGGTGAGTGGGTAGGTGGCTGAGAGCAATCGCTCGGCCTCGAAATGGTTGGCAGTATCGACGGCCAGGTCGAAGGTCTTGGCGGTGCTGCCGTCTGCGAGTGTTTCGGTGCCGTACGTGTAGGCGCCCTTGAGTTCGGTTTCTCGGTGCCAGAGTCCGGTGAGGTCGACCGTGATCTCTCCGGGCATTCCGAGCATGACGACGCGGCCGCGTGGTTTGGTCATGCCGAGTGCATCGATGACCGACGAGTTTGAGCCGACGGCGTCGATGGTGACATGAGCGCCCGAAGTGAGTTGGCCGCCGACCATCATGCCGCCCACTTCACGGCGGACGGCCCGCTGGAGTTCGCTATCGGGGACGACGACGTCGGCGCCGAGCGCCTTCGCGTGCGCTTGCTGGTGCGGGTACCGAGCGCCGACAACAAGGCGTGCTTCGGGGACGTAGCGCTTGAGTCCAGCGATGGCAGCGAGGCCCATCGTGCCGGCGCCGAGCACGGCGATCACCGGATTCTCGACGCCGACAATCGACGGTCGAGTCAGGAGCGCAGCGTGAATGCCGCCAGCGAGAGGCTCGACGAGCACGGCGCGCTCGTCGGGCATGTCGTCATCGACGTGGTGGAGCTGCGATTCGTGCGCCCAGAACCACGGGGCCCATCCGCCGCCGGTGGAACAGCAGAAGCCGGTCTGAATTCCGGGTTTCAGCGCTCCGCCGTTCGAGTCCATTGCGAGATGCGCGTAGTCGTCGCCGTCGGCGGGCGCCGCACAGGCGAAGGGCAATGGCAGCCCGCGGGCAGCGTGGCCGAGCACTGGCTCGAGAATGACGCGTTGCCCGGATTCGAGGTCGCCGATCACTTCGTGACCGGGCACGAAGGG
>CAXMZV010000530.1:0-3617 GCA_964199985.1 Candidatus Ilumatobacter isfjordensis
AACCGCACCGCATCACCCGGACGAACCAACAGCGCCACCACGGTTCCCTGCAACTCCGACACCACGTCAATCGTCATCGACAGTGTCTACCGCACCCGCCCCCACTCCCCCGAAGCGATGAGCCTGGCTCCCACCCCCGCCCGACCCAACTCATCATCCAGCAAGAACGTCTGGCCCGAATCAGTTCGGCGATCGTTGGAAGGCGGTGATGGATTGATCGCCCATCACCAGTTCGGCGGCCACGGCCGCGAACAGTGCGGGCACGATGAAACCTGGCTGTCCCGTGGTTTCCGCAACGAACATCACGGCGGCGAGCGGCACGCGGTAGCCGGCGCCGAGGAATGCAGCCACGCCGAGGATGACGTACAACGTGGGGTCGAGCGGGTTGATGATGTCGCCGACGCCGCGCCCGACGATGGCTCCGCCGACCACCAGCGGAATGAACACGCCGCCGACACCGCCACCGGCGAGGGTCACCGCCGTCGACAGACATCGGATGAAGAAGATGGCGGCGAGCAACCAGAGCGCGTGTTCTTCGCCGAGCCAGCCGATCACCTCGTAACCCGAGCCGAGGCTGAGGCTCTCCCCCGTGAGCGCCCGGGTCAGAATGAACAGGCCCGTGAGCGAGGCGCCGGTGATGACCAGGCGGCTGACGATCGGGCGGAGTGTGAATGCCTTGGCCATGCGGATGAGGCGGGAGAATGCTCGCGCTCCGATCGCACACCCGATGCCGATGAGCACTGCGCCCGCCAGATCCTTGTACTGGAACGCAACGGCCCGATCGGATTCGAAGGTGAAAATCGGCTTCGTGCTGCTGAAGGCAACGAAGACGAGGTAGCCCGACGCAGAAGCAACAAGAGCGGGGAGCAGCATGCGCCGCGCCATTTGGTCGCGGAAGGGCACTTCGAGGGCGAAGATCGCACCGGTGGCGGGCGCCTTGAAGATCGCCGCAACGCCGGCGGCCGCCCCAGCGACGAGCAGCGTTCGGTAGTCGGCGCCTCGAAAGGCCGCGGGCAGTCGGCGCTGGATGAATGCACCCATGGCCGAGCCGCCGTACATCGACGGACCTTCAAGGCCCATTGCTCCACCCATTCCGAGCGTGGCAATTGCAGCCATGATGCGACCGATGAATGCTCGGGGTCGGAGCGGGTATTCGGAGTCGTGAAAGGCGCGAAGATATTCATCCGATGTGGCCGGCGAAGCCCCGCTGCCGACGAATCGAAGGATGATCGCCGCACCAACGAGACCGAGCCCGGGTGCGATGGCTGCGAACCAGAGTGGGCCGTGCAGCACCCGGTCGAACGCAACTTCGACAACGACGAATTCGAAGAAACGAACGCCGAGCCCAGTGATCGCTCCGGTGACGGCAGCGAGTAACACGACTTCGCGCGATCGTCGAACGAGGTCGCGGAGTTCACCAGTCCGGATATCGAAGGTGGCGGGCCTCATCGCCGTCATCACCTTGGGTCGCCACACGACCTCTGACTCTACGCCTTCGACGCAACATGTTTCGAAGGGTGAGACTCACAAGCCGCCGAGCGCTTTGCCGGCCACCGCCTGGATGGCCGAGGCGTTGCCGCCGCGCAGCCATCCCACGACTGGGCAGCTCGCGACCCATTCAGCGACTTCGACCTGAACGCGGTCGGCACGCTCAGCATGATCGAAAACACCTGCCAACACTGCCCCGAGGCGGTGTTCATCTTCACGTCAGCGAACAAGGCGTCTGGCGACACACCCAGCCGGTTGCCGCTCATCGAGCAGGCGACAAGCTATTCTCACGCGGTGAACACCGTTCGATCGTGACTGAAGTACGCCTGATCGGGCTGGAGTGACCGCAACCGTTCGAGCGACGCAGTCCCCAGGTCGAGCATCGCCTCATCGTGCATGTCGCCGACAAATGGCGCGACGGCTTCGTACTCGCCACAGGTGTAGCAACACTGGCCGACGATGAGGGCCCGTTCGTCGCCTGCGTCGATGACGACCGATTGGTGTCCCGGCGTGTGCCCCGGGGTCGCAACCAACCGAAGCCCGGGAGCGATCTCCATGTCGCCGTCGACGACTCGCTGGCGAGCGGTTTCGATGTCGGCCCACTCGGGAACGGTGTACCGGGGTTCCGCCGCGGCGACCAGCTCGGCTGACTGCACGTACACCGGAATCTCCGGCAGCAATCGGTTCTGGCCGCAGTGATCGAAGTGCAGGTGGGTGTTGACGATCGCCACGAGGTCGCGTTCGTCGACCCCGACTGCGTTCACCGCATCAATGATCGACACTGCGGTCGGCTCGTACATCTCATTGATAACCGGGTGGTCCTCTGCAACTCCGGTGTTGACCAGCACCGGGCCGTCCGGGTGGTGGATCAAGAAGCCGTCGATCGTGCAGGTCCCTGCAGCCGCACGAGGATGCGAGTCGGGTAACCGAACGGAGCCGAGATGCAGAGTTTCGACCAAGGGACGCGGCGTCACTCGATCTACAGACATGTGTCCAGCTTGGCAGCTGGGCGCGGTCAGGACTCGAGAGCGAGCTGATCTGCGAAGTACGTGATCGTCTTTGCGAGGCCCTCGCGGAGCGCTATCGTCGGCTCCCAGCCGAGGTGCTGCGTTGCGAGCGTGATGTCGGGCTGACGTTGCTTGGGATCGTCGCTGGGCAGGGGCTCGTGGACGAGGCCTGCGGTTGAGCCGGTGAGCTCGACGACGATCTCGGCGAGTTCGACCATGGTGAACTCGCCGGGGTTGCCGATGTTGATCGGGCCAACCTGATCGCTGTCGAGCAGGGCGAGGAAACCACGCACCTCGTCAGCGACGTAGCAGAAGCTGCGTGTCTGTTGTCCGTCGCCGTAGATCGTGAGCGCTTCACCACGCAGTGCTTGCACGATGAAGTTCGACACGACGCGACCATCGTCGGGCTGCATGCGCGGACCGTAGGTGTTGAAGATCCGGACGATCTTCACGTCGACGCCCTTGCTGCGGTGGTACGCCATCGTGAGCGCCTCTGAGAAGCGCTTCGCTTCGTCGTACATCGAACGCTGACCGATCGAATTGACGTGGCCCCAGTACGTCTCGGGCTGGGGGTGAATCAGTGGGTCGCCATAGACCTCACTGGTTGACGCCATAAAGAATGTTGCCGCTTTGCGATGGGCGAGTTCCAGAAGGTTGCGGGTGCCGATGCTGCCGACGTCGAGCGTTTCGATCGGGAACGCGTAGTAGTCCTTTGGTGATGCCGGGCTCGCCAGATTCATCACCGCGTCCACGTCACCGTCGACGTCGCACGCCGCGACGATGTCTTGCTCAATGAGCGTGAACGACGCGTGTCCATTCAGGTGCGCGACGTTGGCCGCACGACCTGTGATGTAGTTGTCGACGCACACGACCTCGTCGCCACGAGCGATCAACGCGTCGCAGAGGTGCGATCCGAGGAATCCGGCACCGCCGGCAACAACAACACGCATCAGCGGCGTCCGACGCCGTCGTAGCCGAGACCGACTCGCTTGACGTTCCACGGATCAAACATGTTGCGCATGTCCACCAGTGTGGTCCCCGCACCAGCACGCACCACGACGTCTTCGAGATCGACCTTGGCGAACTCAGGCCACTCAGTGAACACACAAATCACATCTGCAT
>CAXMZV010000531.1:0-3617 GCA_964199985.1 Candidatus Ilumatobacter isfjordensis
CCTGCGGCGGGCTCGTCGAGAAGAATGAGTTTCGGGTTGGCGGCCAGCGCTCGCGCGACGCCCACCAACTTGCGCTGGCCGTGTGAGAGGTCTTGCGGGAGCGCATCTCTGTGCTCCTCGAGCTCCATCACCTCGATTGCCCGCTCGACATCTTTGTTCTTTCCGAGACGGGTCGGCCAGAACATGTCGGCGAGAAACCCCCACCACGGCGGATCGTCAGCAGCTGCGTAGAGGTTGTCCTCGACCGAGAGGTCCTCGAACAACTCGAGCGACTGAAACGTGCGGACCAATCCACGAGATGCACGCTGATGCGGTGCGACACCAATGATTGACGCGCCATCGAAGACGGCCGAACCCTCCGACACCGGGACGTATCCCGTGATCGCGTCGATGAAGGTGGTTTTTCCGGCTCCGTTGGGGCCGATCAGCCCGACGAACGAACCCGTCGGGATCCTGATGTCGACTCCGTCGTTCGCGTGCAGGCCGCCAAAGGTGACCCTCAGCCCCTTCGTCGCGAGCATCGGTTCTGCAGAATCGGTGTACGCCATGTCAGCCTCCCGCCGTCAATACTGTCTCGGAATGTTCGAAGTCGACCGTCGGTTCTGGACCGATTGGATCCTTGCGCGGTGCCGTCGCTGGTGTGGCGATCTGATTGAAACTAACCGAACGGTTGGTAACCAGACGAGCCGCACATCACAGTCACCAGTTGGGGTTGACGAGCACCTTGGTCTGATCGCTCGTGCCGCTCGCAAGATCGACCAGCGCATCGCGAAACCCGGCGAGGCTCGCCGTGGAGGTGTGCAACGGTTCGACTGCAACGCGACCGTCGGCAATCATGCCCATCGCCATCTCGAACTCCTCGTGGAAATAGGCGAGCGCAGAGGTCACTACGATCTCCTTGATGAGCCACGTTCCGGGAGTCATCGGCGCGTCACCTTCGGCAAGTCCGATCAAGCACATCGAGCCGCCGCGCCGAGCAAGGTCGACGGCGGTCTGGACGGCGAAGGGTCGGCCAACACACTCATACACGATGTCGGCGCCGAGCCCGTGCGTCAGTTCCTTGATCAAATCGTTGGCAGCGTCGCCCGGCTCGACTGCGAAGTGCGCACCCAGCGCCAATGCGAGCTCGCGTCGCTGCGGGTTGGGCTCGACCACGATCACAACACCGGCCCCGGAGGCGCGCACCCATTGCATCGTGCCGAGCCCGATGGGTCCGCCACCCTGCACCACTGCAACGTCACCGAGCCGGAGGTTGCTGCTCCGTACCGCATGAAACGCGACGGTTGCTGGCTCGACCTGGGCTGCCTCCTCGTCGGTCAGTCCAGGATCGGTCTTCACCACCCGGTTCGCAGCGACGGCGATCTGCGGTGCGAAACCGCCGTGGGGCGGCGCCAACTCGTCGCGACCGAGCATTGACAGAAATGCGACCTGACAGCGATCGGATTGGCCACGCCGACACGCGGCACACGCACCGCATGCCGGAGCAGCAGCGACGACGACGCGATCGCCTTCGGTCAGGTCATTCACGTCCTGACCGATCGCCGACACCGTGCCTGACCACTCGTGTCCACAGATCGCCGGGTTGTACGCACGACCGGACTGAAAGGCGTGAATGTCCGTGCCGCAGACTCCGCAAAATGCGACATCGACGACCACACCTCGCGGTGCCGGTGTCGGAGTCGGAAACTCGATCAGTTCGACCGTTTCCTGACCCGTGATGAGTGCAGCGTGCATGGGGTTCCCTTCGACGTCTCCGGATGCTTCGCCTCGTTCGAGCGCGCTCGCACCTTGTCATACTGGCGATCGTCCAGCTCGATCAACCCGCCCGATCATCACGCCAGCAGGAGCCCACCATGAATCTTCAGCAGCCAGCATGAGTCTCATCGCCGTCGAGGCAGCCATCACCGTTGCCGACCCATCGACTCGCCACGCACTGCTCGAACGGTCTGCGCCGATCCAACAGGCGACCCGTGATGACGAACCGGGGTGCCTCGTGTACTGCTTTGCGGCCGACCCGTGCCAGGACGACCTCATTCAGGTCTACGAGCTCTGGGAATCCGAAGAAGCACTGGCGGCGCACTTCGACCATCAGAACTACTTCGACATGCGCACGATGCTGAACGACGGCGGCCTCACCGGTGCATCGAGCCGCAAGCACCGCATCGACGCAACCGCGTCGGTCTACAACGAGGATCGGACGCCGACGGCCAGCTTCGACTGACGGCATCGAGGACGGCAACATCGTCGACTCTGACAACCTCCGACCACTCCGATAGGGGCCAAAACTCACCACTTGATCAATAATGGTGAGATGACGGCGACCGACCACTCCGCAACCGTGCCCGACGCCCGCTCCCCCGGTGTCACGTATCAGGACCTCCTCGATGCCGACACACACCCCGTGCCGGATGTGCTCCGACTCGAATCGCCCCGCTACCTGGGCAGCAACGACGTCCCGAAGGAGCGCTACACCTCGCGCGAATGGCACCGACGCGAGGTCGATCGGTTGTGGAGTCGCGTCTGGCAGTTCGCCTGCCGGGAAGAACACATCCCCGTTGCTGGCGATTACATCGTGTACGACATCGCCGAACTCAGCTACCTCGTCGTGCGCCAGACGGACGGCTCGATCAAGTCGTACCCGAATGCCTGCCTTCATCGCGGACGCCAGCTCAAAGAGTACGACGGGCGATGCTCCGAAATCCGGTGCGCCTTCCACGGCTTCGCGTGGGATCTCGATGGCAGCCTGGCCGATGTCCCTGCGGCATGGGACTTCCCGCACATCGACCAACGACCTGACGACTTCGTGCTCCCCGAGTGCAGCGTCGACACCTGGGCTGGCTTCGTTTTCATCAACCCTGATCCAGATGCGGCGCCGCTCGCCGATCACCTCGGCGAGATCGTCGAACAGTTCGAGGTCTGGAACCTCGGCGACCGTTACGTCGAAGCACACGTCTCGCGCATCATCGAGGCGAACTGGAAGGTTGCGCAGGAGGCGTTCTGCGAGGCATACCACGTCAACGCGACGCACCCTCAGATCCTGTCCTACCTCGGTGACGTCAACAGCCAAGTCGACGTCTGGGATCGCTGTTCGCGGGTGATCACCGCTGGCGGCACCCCGAGTCCACTCCTCGACGGCGAGTCCTCCGAGCAGGCGATGGTGCGCGGCATGCTCGACGTGCGAGTGGACCAGGATGCGCCAGTGACGCTCCGAGAGGGGCAAACGGCGCGAGCTGTCCTGGCCGACATGTCGCGCGAACGATGGCGACCGATCGTCGGCGACGCTATTGACCAGATGAGCGACTCCGAGATGATGGATTCGATCGACTACACGGTGTTCCCCAACATGCACCCGTGGGGCGCCTTCAACCGCATCACCTATCGATTCCGCCCCAACGGTGACGATCACCGCACGGCGATCATGGAGGTCTTCCTCCTCGCACCGTTCAGCGGCGACCGACCACCTCCGGCCAAGGAACACCGGCTCGGCGTCGACGATCCGTGGACCGACGCCGCCGAGCTCGGCATGCTCGCCAAGGTGTTCCAACAAGACGTGTTCAACATGACGAAGGTCCAGAAGGGATTGGAGACCACCCGCAAGCCCGGCGTCACGTTCTCCA
>CAXMZV010000532.1:0-3605 GCA_964199985.1 Candidatus Ilumatobacter isfjordensis
AATACAGCATGTCCATGCCTGCAACGCGCGCCTCGTCGAGTGGGTCGGATGACTGCGCCTCGACTGCCGACTCATACGACTCGTAGCCCTCGATGGTGCCGTCGAGCATCAGGTGTAGCTCGACGTTCGGCGTGGTCGACATCACCTCAGCCGCTTGGTCGGCCTTGTACTTCGAGGTGATGTAGGCGCGGGCCCCACAGTCATTGATGATGTAGTCGAGTTCCGCGCTCTGCAGTCGCGACGACGCTGCGGTGTAGACCAGGCCGGCGTAATGGCAACCCCAGATGACCTCGAGGTAACGGTCGTGGTTCTCCATACAGATCGCGATGTGGTCACCGGGGTTGAGCCCTGCCGATCGCAGGAGCCGACTGAGCCGGTTGGCCGCAGCATCCAACTCTCGGTAGGTCTGGGTGAAGCCTGAGTTGGCCATGATGATGGCGGGTTTGTCACCGTGCTCAGCGAGATGTACACCTGGGATCATGGGGCCGAAGGTAGTCGCCGATACCTTGACGTCGTGCATTCGGCGATGGGCATTCGGGGGTAACGATGACGCCTACCCGATTCGCGAAACTGATGGCTGGCGACTCCGATTCGCTCGACCTCGATGAGGCGTCACTCGTCATGTCCGGCGTACTGCAACCGGGCCTCGACGAGACTGAGTGGTTGGCCGCGCTTGACCTCATCGCTGCTGAGTGCCCGACTCCGACCCCGGAAGGTGTGAGCCGCTATCTGTTCGATGAGTTGGGCTTCAGCGGCAACAAAGAGGCGTACTACGACTGGCGGAATTCGTGTCTCGATCGCGTCATCGAGACCCGGACCGGCATCCCGATCAGTCTGTCGATTCTGATGATCGAGGTCGGTCGCCGGGTTGGGGTCGAACTCGTCGGTGTCGGCATGCCCGCGCACTTCCTCGTCCGTTCGATCGACGACGACACGACGTTCTTCGATCCCTTCGACGGCGGTCGACAACTCGATCGCGATGACGCTCGCGCCTTGTTCGAAACGATTACCCGCGGTCAGGCACCCTGGAGTGACTCGCACCTCGACCCGACGCCCAATCGAGCGATCGTGATTCGAATGCTGAACAACCTGAAAGGTGTGTTCGCACGCCGATCCGATGAAGTGCGTTTCGCACTCGTGATGCAGCTCCGTGCGCAAGTCGCAGAGCTGGCGGTGCTCGAGGCTGACGAGTTCGCCAGCGCGAACGCCATCTTCAACTGAACGCACCACAACGGGGAGACGACCACATGATCGACCGCGGGATCAAGCAAGGCCTCGGCCAGATGATGAAGGGCGTGCAGGTCATCGGTGCCGCCCACGGTGGAGTTCAACGTGCGTACACCAGTCATTGGCTGAGCCAAGTGAGCTTCGAGGAACCGATTGTGATGGCGAGCGTCTCTCCGAAACACGACACGTATCCGCTCATGATCGAGTCAGGTGGATTCTCTGCGAGCCTGCTCGGTGCCGACCAGATCGTCGAAGGCCAGTACTTCAGTTATCCCGGCCGCAAGATGGAGTATGTCGCCGCGGAATACCTCACCGAGTGGCCCGATCTTGTGGGTGGCCCACCGATCGTGCCGAACTCGATTGCTTGGCTTCGCTGCGAAACCTTCCAGCAGATGACGATGGAAGATCACGAGCTGCTCTTTGCCCGGGTCGTCGAAGTGATCCCGAACCGCCTCAAAGATCCGCCGCTGCTCTATTCGAGCCGCCTCGGGTGGCGCGCAGCGGGGGACAAGGCCCGCCAGCCCGGTGTCAGCATCCGCGACCAGTTGCTCGCTCGCGTCGAGGCCGAACGCCCAGCCGACTGACTCGGCCGACGCTTCCAACGTCGCCGACTCATCGCAGCGTGCATGTCTTCGCTACCTTTCGTCCATGACCGTGATCGACACGACGACGACCTTCACCGCTGACGAGCAACGGGTGATCGACCTGACCATAGAGCTGCTCGAGAGCTTCCCGCCGGCTGACACCGCCCCACAGACCTTCCTCGGCGAGCAGTTCGATCGGGGCCTGGCGTGGGTGCACTTTCCCGAGGGCCACGGCGGGCTCGGCCTCAACCCCAAACTGCAGCAGCTGGCCAACGAGCGCATCTTCGGCGCCGGTGGTCCGAACGCGATGTATCGCAACCCGATTGGCCATGGCATGACCGGGCCCACGGTGGTTGCGTGGGGGAGCGAGGACCAGAAGCAGCGCTACCTGCGTCCGCTCTTCACGGGCGAAGAGGTCTGGTGCCAGCTGTTCTCAGAGCCCGGATCGGGCTCGGACTTCGCTGGGTTGTCTGCGACGGGCGTCCGCGACGGCGATGAGTGGATCTGCACCGGCCAGAAGGTGTGGACGACCCTGGCGCATCTCTCGAAGTGGGGGCTGCTCGTGGTGCGCACCGATCCGCAAGCAGTGAAGCACGCGGGTCTCGCCGCGTTCGTGGTCGACATGGAAGACCCGACGGTCGACATCCGTCCGCTTCGCCAGATGACCGGGGAAGCCGAGTTCAACGAAGTCTTCTTCACCGACACCCGCATCCATGAGAGCGAAATGCTGGGCGGGCCTGGCGACGGGTGGCGTGTCTCGCTCACGACACTGATGAACGAGCGCCAATCGATCGGTGGCGGTATGCCCGCCCGCGGCTCGGGCACCATCGCCGCGCTCACGCAGGCATGGGACGCCGTTCCGGCCGACGCCAAAACACCAACCGCACGTGACGAGGTGACCAAGCTCTGGTGTGACGCCGAAGTACTCCGTCTCACCAACATTCGCGCCAACCAGAACCGCAAGATGGGCGATCCGGGCCCGGAAGGGTCGATCGGCAAGATGGCCGGCGCCGTCTTGAATCAGAAGATCTACGAAGGCGTCATGGATCTGCTCGGCGCCGAGGCGATGCTGTATGGCAGCTACGAGATGATTCGGCCCGAGACGGCGATGGACTCCGACACTCTCCAGAAGGCGTTCCTGCGCAGCCGCGCCAACACGATCGAGGGCGGCACCACCGAAGTGATGGCGAACATCCTTGGCGAACGCGTGCTCGGGCTCCCCGGCGACGTGCGCGTCGACCGTGACGTGCCATGGGCCGAGGTTCCCCGCAACTGACTGACAAGGAAGATGTCGTGGATGCGAGTATCACCATGAACACACCAATAGATGAGGTATTGAGAGGAAGGCTATGGTCGCGAAGAAGGTGTTACTGATCGGATGGGACCCCAGTGTCACTGATTATGATAAGTGGCCAGAACTCGACCAAGAAAAGCTGAGCTCCGCTCTCGAGGCAGCGAGATCAAACCTGGATTCCCTGGAAGCTCCGACGACAAGCATCTGTTTTAGCGCCAGCCTTCGCCCCTGCGGGCCCAAGATCAACTGGTCAACTAGTCCAAGAGACTCGCGAGGACTTCACTGGCGCCGAGGGCTCGGTCATCCATGCCTGGACGGTTGAGCAGAGTGCCACCGAGCAAGACCGTTGCCGCCATCTCGATCGATGACTGCAGGTCTCGAATGTTCCGCGGCGGGGGGAAGTACTCGTCTTCGTCGGTGACGTGGACGAGTTCAACTCCGTTGAGCGGCGCCAAGAATTCGACGACCTCTGCCACCAGCTCCTCGGGAGCCGATGCACC
>CAXMZV010000533.1:0-3581 GCA_964199985.1 Candidatus Ilumatobacter isfjordensis
CGCTCGCGGCCACTCCTTTGCCGCCACCCCGGAACCCAGTCCACACCGGGTAGCAATGTCCCGTGACCGAGGCGGTGCCCGCCAGATGTGCTCCCGCTGGGCCGGCCACAAGGGCTCCGACGCCACACGCAGCAGCGCCTTTCGCAATATCTCCCGCCAGCACTGCGGCACCAGCTCGAGGTCCAAGCACCTTGAGCGCGTTGGCCGCTCCCGGATTGCCCGTACCCGCTTCACGCAGATCGACGCCGATGGCGGCCCGTCGAGCGACCAAATCGGCAGTCGGGAAGGTGCCCAGCAGATAGCCGAGGCCGACCGCGATGCCCAGACGTCGGACGTGTTGTGGAATGCGCATCAGGCGGCGAGCGTAGACTCGATGAGCGGTCTGATTGTCCACACGCGGAGAGGTTCGCGCAAACGCGCGTGGAACACCTGAGCGTCGCTGCTAGATTCTCGTTGCTCTCAACGAGACGAGTTCACTCGCCTCAACGAACAGGCCCCCATCGTCTAGTGGCCTAGGACACCACCCTTTCAAGGTGGCGGCACGGGTTCGAATCCCGTTGGGGGTGCAGAAGACTCTCGGGTCTTCACAGCGGTTGCGGTGACACGCAGCTGTTGAATACATAGCAATTCTGGTCCCGTGGTGAAGTCAGGAGTTCACGCCGGCCTGTCAAGCCGGAGGTCGCGGGTTCAAATCCCGTCGGGACCGCCAACAGGGGCCACTGAGCACGAAAGTGCGCAGTGGCTTTTGTGATTGTGCGGAGAAATCCACACAATCAAGAAAAGTGCCGCTGCTTCGCAGCCGTCCTCCATCGCCAGGGGGTCGGCCGTAGGCTTGACACATTCATATGGTTTCGTAGCTCAGTTGGCAGAGCGCTCGCCTGAAAAGTGAGAGGTCACCGGATCGACGCCGGTCGAAACCACCACGAACGCCCCGCTCGGATCAGTCCGGCGGGGCGTTCGTCGCTTTCCGCCAACCCTGTCTCGGTGCCTGCCCCAAGCTCTTTGTGTCACCACATCTGCGCGGTTCTGCTCGTGGTGACACAGAGAGATGAGAGGGCGGGCCGTGCGGTCAGCTGGCGTGAGTTTGGAGCTGGCCACCCGAGTCGGCGAGCGACTTGAGGAGCGGGCTGAGGTCCCAGTGCTTGCCACCGAGTGACTCGCTGTAGCCCTCGATCTTCGAGACGATCTCGGCAAGACCGATCGAGTCGGCCCAGTGCATCGGGCCACCGCGGTAGACCGGCCAGCCGTAGCCATTGACCCAGACGACGTCGATGTCGCTGCCGCGGATCGCGATCTTCTCGTCGAGGATCTTTGCGCCCTCGTTGACCATCGGGTACAGCAGGCGTTCGAGGATCTCCTGATCGGTGACTTCACGCTGCTCGTGACCCTTCGAGACGGCGAAGTCCTTGATGAGCTGCTCGACCTCGGGGTCGGGCGTGGCCGCACGAGTGTCGGGATCGTAGGTGTAGTAACCACGGCCGTTCTTCTGACCGCGGCGACCGTTCTCGCAGAGGATCTCGCGGATCGTGGATGACGACGACTTTTCTTCCTTCCAGCCGATGTCGAGGCCGGCGAGGTCGCTCATCGAGAACGGGCCCATCGGGAAACCGAAGTCGAAGAGCACGGTGTCGATCTGGGCAGGCGTGGCGCCTTCCATCAACATCCGTTCTGCCTCGGCGCCGCGCATGAACAGCATCCGGTTGCCGACGAAGCCCGGGCACACGCCGACCATGACCGACACCTTCTTGATCTTCTTGCCGATGGCCATGGTGGTCGCAACAACCGAGTCAGACGACTTGTCACCGCGCACGTTCTCGAGCAGCTTCATGACGTTGGCCGGGCTGAAGAAGTGCATGCCGATGACGCTCTCGGGCCGGCTGGTGACCGACGCGATCTCGTTGACGTCGAGCGCCGACGTGTTCGAGGCAAGCAGCGCACCGGGCTTGCAGATCTCGTCGAGCTCTTTGAAGATCGACTTCTTCAGTTCCATGTCTTCGAAGACCGCTTCGATCACCATGTCGCAGTCGGCAAAATCCTGTTTGCTCGTTGAGCCGGTGAGGAGTGCCATGCGCTCTTCAACCTGCTCAGCCGTGGTCGAACGCGAGCGCTCGTAGTTCTTACGGACGACGCCGAGGCCCCTGTCGAGCGACTCCTGATCACGCTCGACAATGGTGACCGGAATACCGACGTTGACGAAGTTCATTGCAATGCCGCCACCCATCGTGCCGGCACCGAGGATGCCGACCTTCTGAACGTCGATGAGCGGGGTGTCCTTGGCAATGTCGGGAATCTTGTTCGCCGCACGTTCTGCGAAGAAGTAGTAGCGCTGCGCACCGGACTGCGGACCGGTCATCAGCTCCATGAAGAGCTTGCCTTCGACCTTGAGGCCCTCGTCGAACGGCAGGTTGGCGGCCGCCTCGATGCAGCGGATGTTGTACTCAGGAGCGAGGAAGCCGCGGGTCTTGCGGGCAACGCTCTTGCGGAAGTCGGCGAAGAGCTGGTCGTTGCCCTTGGCCTCGGCGACCTTGTCGTTGCGGTCACGCACTCGGACGAGCGGCAGGTTCTCAGCGACGGCCTTGTTGGCGAACGCCACGGCTGCGGTGCGCAGTTCGTCGAGCCCGTCGCCGGCAATGACCTCATCGACGAGGCCACCCTCTTGTGCCTCGGCGCTGCTGATGTGCCGCCCGGTGGTCATCATCTCGAGCGCCTTCGGCACACCGACGAGACGCGGCAGACGCTGTGTGCCACCAGCGCCCGGCAGCAGACCCAGGTTGACCTCGGGCAGACCGAACTTCGCCGAAGCGACACTGACGCGGTAGTGCGCGCACAGCGCAACTTCGAGGCCGCCACCGAGGGCAGTGCCATGAATGGCCGCAATCACGGGGACTGGCGCGTCTTCCATTGCCGCCTGCACCTCTTGCAGACCAGCTGCCTTGGGCACATTGCCGCCGAACTCGCTGATGTCGGCGCCGGCGATGAACGTCCGCCCGTCGCAGATCACGACGATCGACTTTGCACCTGATTCGACCGCCTGCGTCATTCCGTCGAACAGCCCCTGACGGACATGCCAGCTGAGTGCGTTCACCGGCGGGTTGTTGACGATCACCAGGGCAACGTCGCCGTCACGTTCGAGGCGGACGGATTGAGACAGTTCGGTCGATTCACTCATGGGCACAGTCAAGCAAACCGACGCCCCCAACTTCGATTCCGGACGCCACTGGGTCGGAGCGTCACATCGGGCCCCGACCCCATCGTGACGACCTCCAGCTCGATGGATGGGGATTGACATGCGCCGTCACGACCAGGAAGCTCACCGGGAGCGCACGGCTGAGTCCAGCCGTTCGGAACCAACATCGATGGGAAACACATGATCAACGGCGACGTCATTGGCTTCATCGGCCTCGGAAACATGGGTGCGCCGATGTGCGAGCGTCTGCTCTCCGCTGGACACGATGTGGTCGCCTTCGATCTCGACGACACGAAGGTCGCCCACGCCGTCGCGCACGGTGCGCAACCAGTGGAGTCAGCCGCCGACTGCGCCGCCCGTGCCGACGTCCTGCTCACATCGCTGCCGCGGCCAG
>CAXMZV010000534.1:0-3559 GCA_964199985.1 Candidatus Ilumatobacter isfjordensis
AGCAGTGCTCCCCACCGATGATGCCGATCGACGGCCGAGCGTCGGCTCGACCGCCTTTACTCCCTTGCGGTCCGAGGGTTGATCGCGTGAGCCACGACATCTCCCACCAGACGGCAACTTCTGAGTTCGAGACCCCCGAGAGGTCGGTCGTTCGCCGCTGGCGCGGGCTCAGGCGCTGGGTCACTGCCCACTCCTTCGCGATCAACGCCTCATTCTTCGTCGCGATCTGCTTCTTGTCTGTCGCCGACGTCTACTTCAATGCGAACGGCCGGGGCCGCCACGCCGATTGGTTGGCATACGTGTTGTTGGTCGGGCAGACGTTGCCGCTGGCATTCCGCCTGCGGTACCCGTTGGGTTCGATGTACGTGGTGTGTATATCGATCGGGCTGTATTGGACGATCGATTATCCGCTTGGCTTCGACGGTGCCGCAGTGGTGGCGATCTACAGCGGCGCTGCCCACGGCCTCGGTCGCCGCCGAGCCTGGCGGCATGTCGGCGTCATGGTCGGGCTGACGACGATGCTGGCGTGGCTGCCGTTCTGGCGCGGCAAAGAAGACAATCCACTCGTCGTGGCGCTTGCGTTCGTCGCCGTCCACATCGCCGCCGCTCTGCTGGGCGAGGTCGTGTACCAACGCCGTCAACGGATTATTGACCTCGAACAGCGAGCGATCCAAGCAGAAGAAAACCTCGAACTCAGGGCCCATATGGCGGTCTCCGACGAGCGCCAACGAATCGCACGCGAAATGCACGATGTCGTCGCCCATGGAATGAGCGTGATCGCTGTGCAGGCCGCCGCCGCTCAGGAGATCGCCCTCACCAATCCGGACAAGACGGTGGAGGTGTTGCGTCAGATCGAGAGCGTCGGACGCGATTCGCTCAATGAGCTGCGGCGGATGCTCGGCATCCTTCGAGACACCCACGCTCTCGACTCTGCTCGCGCCCCACAGCCGGGTCTCGGAGACCTAGAGGAGGCAATCGGTCAATCGGTCGCAGCGGGCCTCCCGACCGAGCTCGTCGTCACCGGTGATTGCCGGGCCCTTCCCGCCGGCGTCGAGTTGGCCGCCTACCGCATCGTGCAGGAGGCGCTCACGAACGCCCGCAAGCACGCCGGCAACTCTGCTACCGCGACGGTGAGCCTCCGCTACCAGGAGGATTCGATAGCGATCGAGGTCGAAGATGACGGCACTGGGGCGATGTCATCACTCGCTGCGACGGGCGCAGGCAACGGCTTGCTCGGGATGCGCGAGCGCGTCGAGATCTACGGCGGCGAACTGACGACAGGCCCCAAAACCGGCGGGGGCTATACGGTCCGCGCCATGCTGCCTGTCACCGACGCCGCCAACCGACCGAGCGTGGCATCGGCTGCGCTCCCGAACATCGAAGAGGTCTCATGACCATCACAGTGGCGATCGTCGACGACCAGGCGCTGATGCGTGACGGATTCAGCATGATCCTCGGGGCGCAGCCCGACATCGACGTGGTCGGAGACGCCGAGAATGGTCGTCTCGGCGTCGAACTGTGCCAACGCACGTGCCCCGACGTCGTGTTGATGGACATCCGGATGCCCGTGCTCGACGGCATCGAGGCCACGAAGTTGATCGCCGCCGACGACCGTTGCGATACGAAGGTGCTCGTGCTCACCACGTTCGACCTCGACGAGTACGTGTACGGAGCGATGCGTGCGGGTGCCAGCGGCTACCTCCTCAAGGACACACCCGCCAAGGAGCTGGTCGCCGCCGTCCGCGTGATCGCCGCCGGCGACGCCCTGCTGTCACCGTCGGTCACCAAACGGCTGATCGAAGAGTTCGCCGCACGACCCGAGCCCGATGCCGTCAGCGCGTCGCTCCCCGATGACCTCACCGAACGCGAGCACGAAGCGCTCGAACTGCTCGCCCAAGGCCTCAGTAACCGAGAGATTGCCGCGAAGATGTTCGTCGGCGAGGCGACCGCCAAGACGCATGTCAGCCGACTGCTCACGAAACTCGGCGTTCGCGACCGCGTCCAAGCGGTCGTGGTGGCATACGAGACCGGCGTTGTCCGCCCCGGGACGCCGCCACATTGATCGAACGAACTCACCGCCCGAGTGGCTGAAGGCGCCTCACAGTGCGTGTTCGGTAGTCACAGAGCGGCGCACCCTGACCCGGGATCGATGTCGATCACATCGCGATGATCCCGGCATGGGTGGCCCGAGACGCGACAGTGGCGGAACCGACCGCTCGGGTCGGTTCCGCCGGTGCTGCCGGGGAGTGTGCGGGGGACTTGTGGTCAGTCCTGACGAACCCGTCCGTAACCGATGTCGACGTTGAAGTCGATCACGACGGTGGCGGACGACGTGTTGTCCGATCGGGCGTCGACTTCGTTGTTGAATCCATCCTCGGTGTCACCGAAGACGTCGATCTCGCCGATGTCGGTGTCGCCGGCGACTTCGTAGTTCACCCCGGCCGGGAGCCAGACCCGTGCGGAGCCGATGCCGTGATCGATGTCGATCGTGTGGACGCCGGCTGGGAAGTCGACATCTCGGAGGTCGAGGTCCATCGAGCCGATGCCGTAGCCGTATTCGCTCTCGACATCGGAGAACGCCGTGGGGTGAACGTTCTTGTCGCCGGTTCCCTCATCGAGGTATGGGCCTGCAACAGCGGCAACCGCCACGACGACCAGCATTATCATGCTGACCGGGATGAGGCCGCGGCCACCGCCACGCAGCGAGCGGGCGACGAATCCGCCGACCACGACCGCCAGCGCGCCGCCGATGAACGGAGCCGGGTGGAGATCGGCCCAGCCGGCCGCACCGATGAGCACGACAGCACCGCCGAGCGTTGCCATCAATCCCGCCACGACGGGCGTGATCGGCAGGTTTGGTCGTGATGTGCTGGGCTCGGATGTGCTCGGAGAGGATCCGTGTTGCCTGGGTGCCGTCCGGTCGGTCGGGTCGATCGGCGGATGGGGTGTTGTTGCCGTGGTGGCGGTGTTGTCCGTCCTCTGGTCGTGGAATGTGAGTGTCATGGTTCGCTTCTTTCGTGTGATGAGATTTGGTGATTCCCATCATGAAGAAGCGTCCTCCTTGGGGAGTCCGGCGAAGGCGTGATTGCTTGTCCGGCAAGTGAGTGATCCCGCACCCCGGCGGCGTCAACACATTGATGGAGCAGCTGCCATGAACGTCGCGGCCGGACGCGACAGCGGGTGCCGCCGTGGCGATGGGTGATCGCTGCGACGGTACCCACTGGTACCAGAGGTTTTGTGGGGGACTGTTGCGTTGGCGGATCGGGGTCGTGACCGCCGCAATGATCATCGGCCATGTCGGTAACGTCGACCGGTTCGTGTCGGCTGCGCACTTCGCGAGCTGCAACGGCACTGCCCCGATCGAGGCGTCATCGGGTGAGCGACGGCGGCATCGGCTCAACCCGCGCGGCAACCGCAAGCTGAACTATGCGATCTACGTCGCGGCCGTCACCCAGCTCCGCTACCCCGGCAACGGGCAGGACTACCATCAACGCAAACGTGCCGAGGGCAAGAGTTCCAAGGAAGCCATCCGAGCACCAAAGCGCCAGATCTCGAACTC
>CAXMZV010000535.1:0-3554 GCA_964199985.1 Candidatus Ilumatobacter isfjordensis
TCCGATATCCCGGCAGTCACCGAACCGTTCTTCCAGAAAGCGAACGCATAGGTGGAACTGTTGCCCGTGATGAACCAAGACGACCTCAGGGCTGGGATGGCAAAGCTCGCCTGATCCGGGCAGAGATCGACGCGTTCCTGAGGAGCACACCAGACACCCAGAGCGGCTGTGCCGGCGACAGCACAGCCACTTTGGTTACCTGCCGACTGCCCGTCGGAGACGTCCGACGAGACGGATCACGAGGCGAACCACCGGTCACGAGCACTCAAGCGCTATTGGACATCCGCCGACGGATACCACCAACTCTGTCGAGCCGCGGAAGTCGCGGACCGACTCCCCGGCCAGATCAGTTCTTGGTGATCCGGAACACCTGAATCTCGCGGGGCGCAGCGTTCTTCTCGTACTCGGCGAACTGAGGCAACTCGGCAGCTTGAGCATCAAACAGCCGGCGCCGCTCATCGCCCTCGGTCAGCTCTGCGGTGCCTTCCCATTTCTCGGTGCCGATCTCAACCGTGACCTGCGGGTTGGCCACCAGGTTGTAGTACCAGTTCGGATGCTCGGGCGCGCCGCCCTTGGACGCAATGATGATTGGATCCCCGTCATCGGTCGAGTGCACGAGCGGCGAGCACAACTTACGTCCGCTCTTCGCTCCGGTCATCGTGACAAGGATCATCGGCATTCCCTCGAAGGGGCCCCCGCAGACGCCGTCGTTTGCCCGAAACTCGTTGATGACGTCGTCATTGAATTTGAGGAAGTCCATGCCGCGACGCTACACGTCGATGCCGCAGCCGACATCTGGGTAAAGGCAGCCCGCCATCAGTGCAGCTCAATCCGCCCTCGTCGGTCAGGCCGCGAACGACAGCAAGGATCCGTGGTGGTTGATGGTCTCAGCCGAAGGCTGCTCGGATCGCTTCGACGATCTGGTCAGGAGCGTCTTCTTGGATGTAGTGGCCTGCCTTGGGCAGGTTGATGTAGGTGGCCTGAGGAAACTGCTTCTTCCAGTGCTGGATCACAGCGTCGCTCGCGAGTGCGGGATCCTTACGGCCGAACATCAGCACGATCGGCTTGTCGGCGAGCGTCGCGCCAACGCGCGCCTCGAGTTCGCCCAGCCACGGGTGCGATCTCATGATCTCGACCGGGAAGACGGCGATGCCCTCCCGCGACTCGGGGGTGGGCACAACATCGGTGTAGTGGCGGAACTCTTCGTCGGAGATCTTGACCTTCAGCGACCGTTTCATGAGGGGCGACACGAAGAAGTTGCGACGTTTGATGAGCCGCTGGATCGGCCTGCTGCTCATTGCCTTGCTGAACATCCGCATCATGCGGCCGTTCTCAGGCCAAAACCAGGTGTTGCCCATCACCAGACCGCGCACGCGGTCGGCCCGGCGGGATGCGACGTCCATGCCGATCGGCCCGCCCCAGTCTTGGCCCATCACGACCATGTCGCTGAGATCGAGGTGATCGACCAGCTCGCCGACAACGGCAGCGTGTTCGGCGGGTGTGTATCCATATGTGCTCGGATGAACCGACAGGCCAAAGCCGGGATAGTCGGGTACGACGCAACGGAACTCGTCGCGTAGCCCCACGACGATCTTGCGGTAGAGGAACGACCAGTCGGGGTTGCCGTGCATGAACAGCAGCGTGGGCCCGTGGCCCTCGTCGATGTAGTGCACCGGGCCCACCGAACTGTTGAACCAGCGCGACTCGAAAGGGAACATGATGGGGTCAGGTGTGAACTCGACCACTCCAGCGGGACGCTTCATGACAGTCCTCCTCGTGGCGTCAATGCCGACACCGTACCGCAGCACCGAATCGGCCGGAGCCGACCGCGGCAAACCGCCCGTTTCCCTCCTCCCAACAGCTGGGCGCTCGGATATACCGATACCAGGACTCGCTTGGGTGGTTCGGTACCGCAGCAGATGCATGTCGAGCTCTCGTGTCCTTGACACAAGATGACCAGGCCCTCGCTGTGATGACCGACGACCCTCTCTCGCCGAACCCTGAGCTCTGGCCTGAGTTGGGATTCAAGGGCGGGTCGGACGACGGCGTCGCCACAGCTGCTTGGTGGATGCTGGCCGATGACGGGCAGGCGTACGTGGCGGTCGTGAGCCTCGTGAACAACTCCGGTGAACTGGACTTGGCGTCGGTCATCGAGTTGATGGTCACCCTGCGCGACGAGACAGTCGCGCTGACCGCTGACTAGACCGGGTCGCTCAGGTGAACGCTTCTCACACCATCTCGGCGTCGCACACTTCGCTCAATCCACAACGATTGGCGCGGGCCTGGCCGAATCGGCGAAGTCGAGTGCCGTCAGCGGCCCACACACACAGCTCCATAATCACGCGACCCGGGCACGGTCGACACTGTCCTCTAACGGCACTTCTTCCGCACCCCGAGTCACTCACAACGCTCGACTGGCTGCATCGAGGGGTGCCCCCTATCGCCAGCTGGTGGCCGGCCAATGGGGTGTCCCAGAACGCCTACTCGAGGACGCGCCCGATCGTGCCCCTGAACGCCGGGTACGGGCGTCTCGTCGAGCCGCTGCGCCGAGTTGTTCTGCTCGCCGTCGACCGGGCAACCTGGGCTGGTCGCGTCTGGCTGTGACAGAGAAAATGGACTGTCTAGGCGTGATTGGTTCTCGCTGCGATCCGTTCGTCGCGAGGCATCGAGTACACGACCTCGTCTCGCCACTCGCCCTTGAGGAAAGTGCTCTTCACGAAGTGGGCCTCCTTTCGGAACCCAACGCGTTCAGCCAGCCGCATCGATGCCGCATTCCCACCGACGATCTCCGCGACGATCCGATGAGCCATCAACGAATCGAAGACGAGGTCAACAACTGCAGTGACCGCTTCGGTCATCAACCCCTTCCCCTGATGTTGCGGCAGAGCGATCCAACCAATCTGCAGTTGAAGCGGCTCAACGACAATCGGTGAGAGCTGCATCGATCCCACGTACCCACCGCCCTCAGCGGTCTCGACGACCAGGGCCACGGTTCCACCGACTTCCTCGGATGTCTTGTGTGCCAAACGAGCTTGAACATAGGCGTCAAGCTCAGCCTCGGATCGAGGATTTAACGTCTTCGATCTCGCGGGTATCGGGAGGTGATCGAAGACGGACGGAGCGTCAGAGATCGCCACCTCCAGGTCACGATCCCGTGCCTCGAAGTTCCGAATCAGTAGACGATCGGTTGTGGCCGGAAGCGGAAGGTGCCTCATCAACGACACCGTAGACGTTTGCCCAAAGGTCGCCAGCGGGTTCAACGCAATCCCATCGGTGCCATTCAAGGACGCCCATAACAGCAACGCTTGAGTCTCCGGCTGACCGCTGGATAACGACACGACTGCGAGCGGGCACCCGCCCGATAACGCGCGGTCGACCGACAGTCGACGCCCGAAGTTTGATCTCGAGCGGGCTGCCTCGATCGCATTGAAGCTCGTAGGGATGTCAAGGGGTTTGTCGGGTTCTTTTCGTGACCTGGGGTGATGCGCGTTGGGAGGCGTTTCGGGACGCGTTGATGTAGCGATCGCCGTTGTTGTGGTTGGGATGATTCGGGC
>CAXMZV010000536.1:0-3545 GCA_964199985.1 Candidatus Ilumatobacter isfjordensis
AGAAGACCACGAGCCAGCCGGCCACCGTCTACACCGCTGTGTTCGCGGCAGCCATCCTCGGGCTCATGATGTTTGGTGCGGTGACCGCGCTCGAGTCCTACGTGATGCGCAACCGACCTCAGGAGATCGACGGATGACCGAGCACGCAGTCGACGTTCGAGACGTGTCGATGGTGTTCAACGCTGGGGCAGCCGGGCAGGTCGACGCCCTCCTTGATGTTGATCTCGTGATCGCACCTGGCGAGTTCGTGTCGCTGATCGGCCCGTCCGGGTGCGGCAAGTCGACGTTGCTGCGGCTCATTGCCAACCTGCTCCCGCCCACCTCCGGCGAGGTGTTCGTGAACGCGAAGCCGGCAGCGCAGGCACGCGTCGACCAGGACTACGGCATGGCCTTCCAGAAGTCCGGCCTCTTCGACTGGCGGACCGTCAGCAAGAACATCGAGCTCCCGCTGGAGTTGAAAGGGTGGCCGAAGGCGAAACGACAGGCCAGGGCGCAGGAGATGCTCGAGCTCGTGGAGCTCCCGGACCGTGGTGGCCACATGCCGTGGCAGTTGTCCGGTGGTCAGCAGCAGCGCATCGCGATCGCACGTGCGCTCGCCGCCCACCCGCCGTTGCTGCTGATGGACGAGCCATTCGGCGCGCTCGACGAGATGACCCGTGAGCACATGCAGACCGAGCTGCTCGACATCTGCGCTGCCACGAAGACGACCGTCGTCTTCGTCACGCACTCGATCCCCGAAGCGGTGTACTTGTCGACGCGTGTCGCTGTGATGTCGGCGGGGCCTGGCCGCATCACCGATCTGATCGACGTGAATCTGGGACGTGACCGGGGCGAGGGCACGCGTGAGGGCGACGAGTTCTACAAGAAGATCACCGAAGTTCGTGAGGCGTTGCGCGGTACGGAGATGACGGGTCCACCGACCGGGATCGACGATCGATGAGCTGGTTTCAATGAAGCTGCTGAGAATCGTCGGTCCACCGGTCGTCTTCGGCCTCGTTTTCCTCGGCCTGTGGGAACTCGTCGTCAAGGCATTCGACCTCAAGCCGTTCGTGCTGCCCGCACCGACAGCGATCTGGTCGGCGTTCACCGAGCGGTTCTCCGACGTGGTCGACAAGACGCTGCTCACCGGTTCGAACGCGCTCGTCGGACTGTTGTTCGGCGTGGCCTTCGGCGTTGCGATGAGCTTCGTGATGATGCGGTTTCGGCTGCTCGACCAGCTCGTCACTCCGCTCGCTGTGGCGCTCAACGCGGTGCCGATCGTGGTCATCGTCCCCGTGCTCAACAACATGCTGTTCGGTACGACGAGTCAGGTGCCGCGGCGACTGATGGTGACGCTGATCGTGTTCTTCGTCGTCCTGGTCAACGTCAGCAAGGGGCTCCGCCAGGTCGACCAGACCCACATGGAGTTGATGAAGTCCTACGCGGCATCTCCCACCGAGATCCTGCGGAAGGTGCGGATCCCGAACGCGCTGCCGTACCTCTTCACCGCTCTGAAGATCTCCGCTCCGCTCGCCGTCATCACGGCGTTCGTGTCCGAGTACTTCGGTGGCCCACAGAACGGTTTGGCCAATGCTGTGACGAACAGTCTCAATGGCAGCAAGGACGTCACCTGGGCCTACGTGATCGGAGCGTCGGTCCTCGGGCTGACGTTCTACCTGACCTCGATTGCGCTGGAAAGCGCAGCCGAGAAAGTGAACAGAAGCGCATGAAGATCCGACCAATACACAACAGGGGCCGCGGTCCCGGGGGAGAACACATGAAGAAGCAATTCACGAAGATCGCAGCGGGGGTGGCCGTTGCGTCACTCGTCGCTGCAGCGTGCGGTAGCGACAGCGACAGCAGTAGCGACAGCGCCGCTGATACCACCGCGGCCGTCGAGGATGCGGCGGAAGACGCCGCCGACGAAACGACCGAGGCCGTCGACGAAGCGACCGACGGTGGATCCGATTGCACCGAGGCTGAATCCGTCAGCCTGCAGCTGCAGTGGTTCACGCAGGCGCAGTTCGCGGGCTACTACGCCGCGATCGACCAGGGGTTCTACGCGGACCAGTGCCTGGACGTCGAGATCAAGGAAGGGGCGGTCGAGATCGTGCCGCAGTCCGAACTCGCCAATGGCAACACCGACTTCGCGATCGCCTGGGTGCCCAAGGCGCTCCAGACGAGGGAGGCCGGCGCTGACATCGTCAACATCGCGCAGGTCTACGAACGTTCCGGCACCCTCCAGGTGAGCTACGCCGACGCTGGGATCACGAGCCCGGCCGACTTCGAAGGCAAGGTCATCGGCAACTGGGGCTTCGGCAATGAGTACGAAGTGTTCGCAGCCATCGGCCAAGCCGGTCTCGACCCGGCGTCCGACGTCACCCTCGTGGGCCAGCAATTCGACATGGTCGCGCTGCTCGAAGGTGAGATCGACGCGGCTGAGGCCATGACCTACAACGAGTACGCACAGGTGCTCGAAGCGGTCAACCCGGACACGGGCGAGCTGTACCAGCCCGAGGACTTCAACGTCATCAACTACGAAGAAGAAGGTGTCGGCATGTTGCAGGACGCCATCTGGGCTGACGCTGGCCGTCTCGCCGATGATGCTGAGTACCGCGACCAGGCTGTTCGTTTCGTGGCGGCCTCGCTGCAGGGTTGGGCATTCTGTCGCGACAACGTCGAGCAGTGCGCGACGATCGTCACTGACGCTGGATCCACACTCGGAGCCAGCCACCAGCAGTGGATGATGAACGAAGTCAACAAGCTCATCTGGCCCGCATCGGGTGCGAACGTCGGCCTCATCGATCAAGCCGCATGGGACCGCACGGTGGAGATCAGCCAAAGCACCCCGAACCTCGACGGCGCCACAGTGCTCACCGCGGATCCGGGCGATGGCGCATTCACCAACGACATCGTGACCGAAGCGGTCGCGTTGCTCGAAGGTGTCGACCTCCAAGGTGCGGACTACGCCGCGATCGAGGTGACGCTCAACGAAGGAGGCGAGTGACGACGCCGTCCGCGTCGTGATCGACTGAGGTCGATTCACTCGGTCTTCGGGCTTTGGTCCGAACTCGCTGGCGCTCGGCTGTGAGATCTTGGTCTCGCAGCCGAGCGCTTAGCGTTTCGGCACTGGGCCGGGTGTTTCGGGAGCGTCCTCCCCGTCTAGGTTGGCGATATGGGATCCATGATCGACTTCTCTACTGGTGACATCGACGCGCGCGGGTATCTCGCGGTACCCGAATCGGGTTCCGGCCCCGGGGTGATCGTGGTGCAGGAATGGTGGGGGCTCGACTCCGGCATCAAGCGAATGGCTGACCGTCTCGCCGAGAACGGATTCGTCGCGCTGGCGCCGGATCTGTACCACGGTGAACTTGCCGCCCACGACGAGATGGACAAGGCGGGCGAGCTGATGAACTCCTTGCCTCCCGAGCGTGCAGCTGCAGATATGAGAGGCGCCGTTGACCATCTGGCGGGCCTCAATGAGACCACGGGCGACGGCATCGGTGCGGTCGGGTTTTGCATGGGCGGCATGCTGACGTTCCTTCTCGCCGCCAACCGTCCTGACA
>CAXMZV010000537.1:0-3531 GCA_964199985.1 Candidatus Ilumatobacter isfjordensis
TGCGAGCGCCTCGATTCGCGTCAACTCGGCTGGCTGCAACGCCTCACGAACGGGCAACTGGCCGAGCTACACGCAGACTGACCCGGTCGCGAGCTGTGAATTAGCCGCCGGCTCTCGTCGAGAGGTCGACGTCGATGTCGACCTGGTCGTCGACCTGGTCGGATGGCTGCTGGAAGCGTGTCCCGTCGTGAGCGAGGCGCTCGGTGCAACAGACGATGCGATCGATGTGTGCGCTGCCGTGTTCTGTCTTGCTGAGGTGGCTGGACCCCTCGTGTAGTCTGTTTGACCTGCTTGGATCGTGGCTTCAGACCGGGCGCCTGCTTGCGTTTCGGTCACGCTCCATACCGTGACTTCAATTCGGGTTGCGACGAGGGGGTACTGGGATGAGATCGACCGGTGTTGGCGGCGTAGTGACATGGCGCAGGCGCCAAACAGAGTCCGACGGAACCCGTGGTTGGCGACGTACACGCCTCGGATTCCTGCTCGTCGCCGCGGTGGGGCTAGCCGTACCACTCACGCTCACCGATGCAATCAGCGGGCCGGCCGACACGGTCGACGCGCTGCCGGAGAGTGAGATCACGATCGACTTGTTCGCGGACGACGCACAGGTGTACGGCGGTTACGCGGGTGTGTTGCGCGTCGGTGGCGACGTGCACTGGCGCAATCGTTCGGGCGAAACCCGCACGGTGACATCTGCGCACGGCCTGTTCGACTCCGGCCCGATCCCCGACGGTGGTTCGTACCATGCGTCGCTTCCCGTGCCGGGCACCTACACCTGGATGTCCGAGTTCGGTGAGGGTGTCCTCACGGTCGAAGCCGACTTCGACGGCAGCGACGATGCCCGAGCCCTCGATCACATCCCGGATGTGACACCTCCGGCCAGCGACCCTGCCGACATCGGTCTCCACCCCGAACTTGCTATCGAGTTGTCGCGCACCATCGCGATCATCGGGTTCACCGAAACCGCGACGGTGCAAGAGGCGCGGCAAGCGCTGGGCTCCTACATGGAGATCGTCGGCGGCTATCCAGAATTCGGCCTCGTGTTCGCCAAGGTGTGGCTCACGTCGCCAACCACGAGTTTCGCCTCACTCGATGCGCGACTCGCAGAGCTCCGCAACCATTCGGCCGTTGAGTTCGCTTCGTATGACTTCCCGGCCGAAACGACGATCGTTGCCCCGCCATCATCTGATGCCGCCGGGACCCGCGCCTATTGGGAACCACCGCAGCTGGCACCTGTGGGTGCCGGCGACAACTGGGGTCTCGAACTCGCTCGTGTCCCACAGGCCTGGAATCTTCGCGACTCGACTCGGCTCGACGGTGGGCAAGATCGCAGCGCGACCGTCGTGGTCGATTCCGGCTTCGCGGAGCACACCGACCTGTCACGGCTGCGAACTTTGCAGTACTGCACCTCGGGGCTGTGGGGGGCTGCTGCGGGCATCAAGTGCGCCACGACGAAGCCGAGCGATCACGGGAACGAGGTTGCCGGGATCGTCGGGGCTGACTTCGACGATGACGGCGTCACCGGCGTGGATCCGTACAGCCGCCTCTACGGCCTCCCGTGGATGTATGGCGAGGCGCGGAGCGCGTCGCTCGACGGCGACCTCCGGACCTCGATGTTGCTGCTGATCAGAGCCCTGCAGGAGGGGCGGCTGACGGGTGTCGACGTCGTCAACCTCAGCGTCAGTACCGGACTTCCCTCAGCGCAGGCCTGGTGGGACGCCCACTCGGGCGATCAGTGTGGGCCCGGTGCCGACGACGACGCGAGTGGCACAGGGATCTGCTATCCCGATAATCACGACCGCACAATCGCGGAGTACGAAGCCGGTGGGCGAGTGTCTCGTCGACTCTTCGAGGGGTTCGTCCGAACGCTTGCCGACCCGCCGCTGTTCGTCGTGGCGACCGCCAACGACTCGCTCAGCTTCTGCCCGGAGATGTCGACACCGCGATGTGCGATCGGAACTGGACACGCCATCGACAAGCGGTTCGTCGGCTACCAGTGGGCCTCAGCACACTGGGATGGCTCGGTGGGAGAGAACCCCATTGTCACCATCGAGTCGATCGGGGAGCTGACTGCGCTCGGCCCGCCGAGAGAAGGTACAGCCAGTCTCGCCCGGAGTGGCTACTCCAACGTCGGCGGCGACGTCTCGGCGTCCGGCATCACGACCTCGCCCACCGCCGGCGAGAAGGCCTGCGCAACCGCGGGCCAAACCGGTGGAGTGGATGGCTACTGCTTCAGCGTCGGAACGTCGTTGGCAGCCCCGCTCGTGTCGGGCGTCGCCGGTTTGTTGGCGGCGTGGGATCCGACGTTGACCGCAGCGCAGCTCAAGGAACGTTTGATCACGTGGTCGATCGGCGACACGACCGACGATGCCGCTCCTCGCGTCGATGCGTTTGCTTCCTTGGTCTCGCTCGATGGTGCCGCCCACGCTCTCGCCGATATGAACGATCCGTCTGAAGACGGCAACCGCCGCGTGATCTACGCAGCTGACGGAACCGGCACAGACGACATCGCCTTGTCAACTCAGCCCGGATTCACGACCGAACCGGATGGCGTGGTCGACATGCGCGACTTCCGTCGTTTCCGCGACGCCTGGCTGCTGCGGTGCGAGATCTCACCCGAGACTGGATGCCCGGCAGTGCCTTCGATCGATCTCGATGGAGCCGACGACCACCCGAAGCGCGACCTGAACGGTGATGGCTGTGTGCTGCTCGACCTGCCCGGCAAGAACCAGGCCTGCCCATCGGAGCTGACTTTCCCGCGCGCTGATCTCAACGGCGACGGCACGATCTCGCGCAACGATTCCACGAAGGTACCGCTGCTTGCTGACGGAACGCCGGCGTCCGGCCCAGGAGATGCTGTCCCGATGACCGACCTTCAGGTCTTCGCCAGCCAATGGGATGCCGATCAGCCAGGCGCACTCGGTGTCGAAGCCGGCGAGTTGCCCGGCCTGATGTACTCAGGTGACCTCACCCTCGTGGCCGATGGCCTGCAGACCATCGGGGCGACAGCTGCGTCCGTGGCAATCGTCGACCACGGCACGGGCACCACGCTCGACACGTACTCGGTCGTGGTCGGCGGCCCGTCGCATCCGGTTCTCACGGTGCCCTCAGATCGACCGTTCGCCCTCGAGGTCGAGGCCGTCGGGCAGGCCGAGACCTGCAGCCTGACGATCGGACCGTTCAGCGTTCGGCCGGGCGAAGACCGGCGGATCGACCTCGACGCCTCGCTGAGCGTCATCATCGACCCGTCCGATCTGCGCCCCGGCGAAGGCGCCGACGTCATGGTCTCGGCAGCCTCGTGCTCGGGTGATGTCGAAGGCACAGCCGCCCAGGTGACCCTCACACCGAGCGTGGCGGGCGGAGCCCAGGTCGATGTCGCAACCGTCCCGATCGGCGCCGACGGCACCGGTACCTCGACCGTCTCCGGAGGTGACCTCCGGGGCTTCTACGAATTGACAGCGACTGCTGCGATCCCTGTCGACGCGACGACGACTCGCAACATGACGGCCACCACAACGTTCACGGTCAGCG
>CAXMZV010000538.1:0-3523 GCA_964199985.1 Candidatus Ilumatobacter isfjordensis
CGGCGAACTCCGGCTGATCGACCTGTGCGGCGCCAATGGAGCCATCGTCGTTTGCCAGCCACCAGGTGCCACCAAAGGTGTTGAGCACGGTGGTGAAGGCTGCACCAAGGTCGCCCCAGCCAGGCTTACCGCGCAGGCAGATGCCAGCCATTTCGTCGGAGTCGAGCTGGCGAGCGATGGCGGCAACTTCTTCCCACGTCGGAGCGTCGGGCATCGTGATGCCGTTCTCTTCCATGACGTCAGCGCGGTACATGACGAAGGACGACTCGGCGTAGAACGGCGAGGCGTAGAGCTCACCGTCGACCGAGAGGCCGTTGCGAACGGCCGGGATCAGGTCGTCGATGTCGTAGGTGTCGGATGCGGCGGCGAGGTCGTTCAGGCCGACCAGCCAACCGTTGGCGCCGAACTGCGGCGTCTCGTACATACCGATCTGGACGACGTCGAACTGCTCGCCGCCGGCGCCGACGTCACGGGTGGTGATCTCGCGCAGCGTCTGCTCGTCGAGCACGGTGAACTCGACACTGATGCCGGTCTCGGCGGTGAAGTTGTCGGGTGCGAGTTCCGCCATCTTCTCGATGTTGTCGTTACCCACGAGTGCAACGGTGATGGAGCGATCGCCTTCGGGCGCTTCGGTCGAGCCTTCAGCTGCGGTTGTGCCTTCGGCTGCGGTCGAGCCTTCGGGCGTCGTGTCTGCATCATCGCTGCCGCAGGACGCGGCGAGCAATGCGAACGATGTCAGGACGGCCGGAATGGCCACCTTCATCTTCCGACGGTTCGTCATAGGTGTTCTCCCCTTCAAGGTTTGGTGACCGGCGACACGTTGCCGCCGACGTCGGGAGTAGTTCTAGTTGGTTTCATGTTGGATATCAAGAAGAAATGTTGAATTTTTCGCGATTTCGGGGACTGGACATGTGTGTTCATGTTGTTTAGGGTGCACACGTGCCTTCGGATACACCTTCCCCAGCATCTCCAGCGACATCTCTCGTGACATCTCCTGCGACGGACGTCACGCCGGTCGTCTTGTCCACAACGACGCTGTCGACGATCGGCACCGTTGCCACGGTGCCCACCTATGACCGCACGGCCGTGCGGCCGAGCATCGTGCATGTCGGCGTCGGCGGATTTCACCGGGCGCACCTGGCCACCTACGTGGACGAGTTGCTCACCGCCGGTCACACGGATTGGGGCATCGTCGGTGTGGGTCTGTTGGCGAACGACGCCGCTATGGCCGATGCGCTCGGCGCGCAAGACGGTCTGTACACCTTGATCGCACGCGGCGCCGGGACGACCCAGATCGACGTCATCGGCAGCATCATCGACTACCTCTTCGTGCACGACGACGTGTCACCGGCGATCGACGCCATTGCCGCGCCAACCACGCAGATCGTCTCGATGACCATCACCGAGGGCGGCTACCCCGTCGATGACAGCACTAGCGAGTTCGTCACCGATCGTTGCCGGCCAGGCTCTGCGTTCGACGTCATCGCTCGCGGGCTCGAGGCCCGACGGCGCGCCGGCGGCACACCACTCACGATCATGAGCTGCGACAACATCATGGGCAACGGCGGTGTGGCGCGCACGGCAACGCTCGGTGCTGCGCAATCCGTCGGCGCAGAACTCGTCGCATGGATCGAATCCTCGGTGAGTTTCCCGAACAGCATGGTGGATCGCATCACGCCGGTCACCGCGGCATCCGACCTCGACTGGCTTGCCAACCACGTCGGCATCATCGATCAGTGGCCGGTTGTCGCCGAGCCGTTCCGTCAATGGGTCATCGAAGACGATTTTGCCGGCGATCGTCTCCCGCTCGAGGAGATGGACGTCATCGTCACCGATGACATCGAGCCCTACGAACTCACCAAGCTCCGGCTGCTCAACGCGGGCCACTCGTGTCTCGCCTACCTCGCCGCACTCGACGGCTTCGAACTGGTCGACACGGCAATGGCTGATCCCACGCTGCGCCGATTCGTGGAAACCCTGCTCCAACGCGAGGCCAAGCCGACGCTCCCCGCCGCCGCCGGCATCGATCTCGACGACTACATCGAGTCGCTCATCGAGCGCTTCTCCAACCCGGCCATCGGTGACCAGATCTCGCGGCTCTGCCTCGATGGCAGCGCGAAGTTCCCGAAGTTCCTCATCCCCACGGTCCAGACACAGATCGCCGGTGACGGCCACGTGACACTCAGCGCGCTGGCGCTGGCCGGATGGTGCGCCTACCTCGGCCAGGACCGCGCCGATCTGTCCAACGATCCGCACCTCGACGAGGCCGTCACTGCCGCACAACGGTCGGTCGCAGATCCTGCGGCATTTCTCGCCTTCGCCCCGGTGTTCGACAGCGATCTCGCCGAGTCGCATGCGTTCGTCCACGCCTTCGTGACAGCCCTCGATCGACTCCGAGCCGACGGAGTACAGTCGGCCGTCACCTCCACCCTGCAGGAAGCTGAGCACTGAGATGACCACCACAGCGACCGAGTCCTCCACTCCTGCGCTGTTCCAGTCAGAACGGCAGCGCGAAATCGCCGTGGCGACATTGCAGGCCGGTCGAGTCGAGGTCGCCGAACTCGCGACTCGCTACCACGTCACCACCGAGACCATCCGGCGCGACCTCTCCGATCTACAGCAACAGAAGGTCGTGCGCCGTGTGCATGGCGGCGCCGTGCCGTGGGAGACCACCGGGTTCGAACCGTTGCTGTCGGTGCGCCGCGACCAGCACGACGACGAGAAACGGCGAATCGCCATCGCGGCGATCGACGAACTCCCGGACACCGGTTCGATCATCATCGACTCAGGCAGCACCCTCGCCACGTTCGCCCGCGCCGTCCCGTCGAGCACTGCGCTGCGCATCGTTACCAACGCGCTCACCATCGCGCAGGTGCTGTCCGAGCGATCCGAAGCTGACGTCATCGTCGTGGGCGGCAAGGTCCGGAAGAACACCTTGGCCATGGTCGACACCGAGGCGATCGCGGCCATCGAACCGCTGAGGGTCGACACGCTCTTCATCAGCAGTGACGGTCTGTCGCCAGCCAACGGTCTGAGCACTCCCTACCGCGAAGAGGCCGCGCTCAAGCAGGCGATGATCCGTGCGGCCCGGCGCGTGGTCGCACTGGTCGACCATTCGAAGTTCGGCCAGGAGCACTTCATCCGTTTCGCAGACTGGTCCGACATCGACGTGTTGATCACGAACAACGAGGCCGATCCTGCCGACATCGCCGCAATCGAGGCGGCCGGCACCAGCGTTGTGCTCACGTGATTCGATGACGTTCGAACTTCCTGGTGGGAGTTCCGCGGCTGAGCATCTCGAACACGTCGCCGTCGACGTCGCGAGACTGGCCGCGGCACTGGTGCATCGATCGCTCGGGCGAGCGTCCTTGGCCGGTACGAAGTCGACGCCGACCGACGTGGTCACGGAGACCGACATCAAGTCGGAGGCGTTGATTCGACGCGAGTTGTTGGCGCGTTGTCCCGGCTCAACGATCGTAGGAGAGGAACTCGCCGACGACGTCGGTACGAACGACATCGGCTG
>CAXMZV010000539.1:0-3519 GCA_964199985.1 Candidatus Ilumatobacter isfjordensis
GAGTCCAGCAGTTCGAGCGCTGTGTGTCCATCGCCCGCCTCCGCGACCTCGTGCCCATCCCGGCGCAGATAGCTGACCACCACCTCGCGCACGGTGGGTTCGTCGTCGACCACCAGAACTTTGCTTCCCGTCATGTGGACAGCCTTGCTTGTTCACATTCTCGGTTCAACCTTGCGTTCGTCCTGTTTCGTGTTTGGCTCGTCGTCGGTTCGCGGCACATCACAACTCTCCATCATTGTTGCACGCCATGAACAAGACCCTCCCCTCCCCCCGTCAGACCCGTTCGACTCGGACATTCACGCCCCGCCGCACCCTCGCCCTGGGCGTCACCGGCCTGCTCGTTCTCGCGGCCTGCGGCTCCGACGACTCCGACAGCGCTGCGCCGGTCGACCCAGCGGACACCGAGTCGTCCGAGACAACCCCCGACACAGCGCCAGTCGCCACTGATGCACCTGTGGAGACCGAGCCAGTGTCCACGGAGGCTCCGGCCGACACCGAGCCGAAGACAACCGACGCGGTCGAGCCCGAACCCGTCGTCACCCTCACGTTCGACGGCCTGCCAGCTCTGGGTGATGAGGCGGTCTACGAAGGCTGGGCCATCGTCGACGAGGCGCCCGTTTCCACCGGTCGGTTCCTCATCGACGAGGCGGGCCTCGTGATCGACGAGGCGGGTGACCCGGTCGACCACTTCGGCGTCGACGCAACCGGTGCGGCCGCCTTTGTGCTCACGATCGAGCCCAAGGTCGACGACGACCCGGCGCCTTCGGACACCCACCTGCTCGCCGGCGACGTCGTCGACGGTGTGGCCGACCTGTCGATCGGCCACCCCGCAGCGCTCGGGACCGACTTCGCCGACGTGGCCGGCAGTGTCGAAGTGGCCGTACCGACCGCACGGGGCCTTGCTGGCGCGGAGACCGCGGGCGCCTGGTTCTTCTCCGACGGCTCAGGCAGCCTGACCCTTCCGGTGCTGCCTGCAGGTTGGACATATGAGGGCTGGGTCGTCTTCGACGGCCAACCGGTCTCGACCGGTCGCTTCCTCGACCCGAACATGGCTGACGACTTCAGCGATTTCAGCGGAGACGGGAACGGCCCGAGCACGCCAGGTGAGGACTTCATCCGCAACGCTCCGGAAGGCCTCGAATTTCCCCGCTCGGTCGCCGGAACGACTGCCGTGATCTCGGTCGAGCCTGCCCCGGACGACTCGGCCGCACCGTTCACGCTCAAGCCGCTCGTCGGTCCGATCGCCGACGATGCGACGCCGCTGAGCGAGCACGACCTCGCCGCGAACTTCGACGGCATCCCGACCGGCACGGCCATCGTCCACTCGATCTGAGTTCGACCGGTCAGGGGGCGAGGCGACTGATCGTCCACGTTCCGCCGGCTGCGCCATCGCTGGGTCCGGTCTGACCAGTGGTGTAGCGCAGGCGGTCGTGGAGTCTGCTGGGTCGACCCTGCCAGAACTCCCACTCGGTCGGCACGAGCCGCCACCCTCCCCAGTTGTCCGGTCGGGGCACCTCGTCGACACCGGCGAAGCGTTCCTCGGTTGCGGCAACGAGTGCGTCGAGTACCGATCGGTCTGCGATGACCTCGCTCTGCGGCGATGACCAGGCTCCGAGTCGCGAGGCTCGGGGCCTCGTCGCGAAGTAGGCGTCGCTCTCGTCGGCCGACATCTGCTCGACGGTCCCGCGAACTCGCACCTGTCGATGCAAATCGAGCCAACTGAACGTGGCCGCCGCAAGGGTCTGGCGGGTGAGCTGCCGGCTCTTCGCACTGTCGTAGTTCGTGTAGAACGCCAGGCCTCGTTCATCGATCCCGCGGACCAGCACGATACGAGCGTCGGGAGCGTCGTCGAGTCCGATCGTCGAGAGTGTCATTGCGTTGGGTTCGGCGACTTCCACACTGAGCGCTTCGTCATGCCATCGCTGCCATTGGAGGACGGGATTGGCATCGAGATCCTCGACCTCCAACCCTGCCGTCTCGTACTGCACCCGTCGATCACGCAGCGAATCACTCATTTCCTCAGCTTCCCACGCAGTCGACGGCCGCGAGGCCTCGCAGCCAAGATGCTTTCAGTCAGTGCGCTGGATCAGGAGCAGATCAGCGCTGGGATGTTGCCCGACGTTCGGCACACCCCGGCGGTTCCGGTCGTGATGGCGACGCTGGCCCCACTGACTGCGCTGCCCCGAACGACCGTTCTTCCGGCATCGCCGGACCGGATGATGACGTCGCCGGCCGTCGCGATGGTGCTGTTGACGACCCTGGCGACGCCGTCCGTCCCGCCGAGTATCGATGCGGAGATGTACACCGAGCCCGATCCCGAAGGCACGATCAGATTGGAGTCGACGACCACCACTCGCCCACGAGCCCAGTCAAGTGATGTCGAGAGGTCGATGCTGGCCGCACGAATGGTGCTGCGGCGGACCACGACGGTCGCGTCTAAGTCGGGAACTTCGGTGCCGCCGGCGACCGCACCAGGTGACAGCTGGAGGGGACCACTCATCTCGATCGAACTGTCGATCACCTTCACGGTGGTGTCGGCGCCACTTGGGTTGCTCGTCGTGACGACGAGGGCGGGACCGGTGAGATCGACCCCTCGAAAGACCAGCTTCTCACCGGCATCGAGCGCGATGATGCAGTTCGTGGTGAGTACGCCGGTACCTCCCACGACACGCAACACGCCAGCGACAGCGACAGTGCCGTCCGCATTGCAGTCGGCCGCGAACGACGCAGCATCGGTATGAGCTGCGCTGATCGAGCCGCACCCGATCACCAGCGCGCCGAACGCGGTTGTGACGCCGCCGGTCAAGGGCGCGGGCGCCCGCCCTCACCTCGAGGTACGGGATGAGGGGTCACTCCCTGCGTCACATTTCGGATCGGTTGGTCCGAAGCCAAGGCACGTGACGACGACGGTGCCTCCGGGCACTGAGGAGTTCACGCAACGCGGGGATTGGATCAACCGGCCGAAATGCGAGTGATGCCGCGCATGTACGGGTGGAGCACGGTGGGAATGGTGACACTGCCGTCTTCATTCCGATAGTTCTCGACGATCGCTGCCCAGACACGCGGCACGGCAAGTGCGGAGCCGTTGAGCGTGTGCGCGTACTCGCTCCCCTTGATCGGCTTGCCGTCATCATCGTGGCGACGGAACCGGATGTTGGCGCGGCGCGCCTGGTAGTCGCCGAGCCAGCTGACCGACGACACCTCGAGCCATGCGTCGGCGCCGGGCGCATACACCTCGACGTCGAACGAACGGTGATGGCTCTGCCCCATGTCGCCGGTGCATATCTCGATCACCCGGTACGGGAGCTCCAGGGCGGCGATGACCCGCTCGGAACGCTGCACCATGTCGTCGAGCAGACCCGGCGCTTGCTCAGGCGTGGCGTAGGCCATCATTTCGACCTTGTCGAACTCGTGGCTCCGGAGCATGCCGCGTGTGTCGCGACCGGCCGAGCCTGCCTCGCGTCGGTACGACGAGCTGTGGGCCATGAGCCGGATCGGTAGCTCGGTGTCGTCGAGCAC
>CAXMZV010000540.1:0-3516 GCA_964199985.1 Candidatus Ilumatobacter isfjordensis
CCAGTTCGCTCCGGATCTGGCCGCGGTTGCAGCAGCCACAGGTCTGAGCATCGAGGCGGTGATCAACGCGCACCTTGCGGCTGAGTTCCGCGTCGCGATGTACGGCTTCGCACCGGGCTACGCCTACATGTCGGGAACACCAGCGGCGATCCAGGTGCCGCGCAAGTCGGCGCCAGTGCGTGGCATCGCGGCCGACAGCGTGATCATCGCCGGTCCGCAGTGTCTGATTACGACGATCGAGATGCCGACCGGCTGGTCGGTCATTGGACGCTCGGCGACGCAGGTGTTGCGTCCGGCCGAGGCCGACCCGTTCCTGTTCGATGTTGGTGATCGGGTCAGTTTCTCTCGAGTCGACCTCGCCACATTCGAGCGGCTCGTGAGGACACAGTGAGTACGTCAGCTCAGCTGCGCGTGTCGTTCGCAGGTCCGTTGGTGACCTTCCAGGACGGCGGGCGTTTCGGCAACCTGCGGTTCGGTGTGCCGGCATCGGGCCCGATGGATCGTCTCGCTCACGCGGCGGCCAATTGTGCGATCGGTAACGACGCGCAGGCCACCGCCATCGAAGTGTCGCGAGGTGGCATCGTGCTCGACTGCGTCACCGGAGGCGTCACCTTGGCCGTTGCCGGTGGAGGCTTCGTGGTCGACCATCGAGGGACGCCGGAGTCCGGCTGGACCGTGCTCTCGGTGCACCCGGGTGAGCGGGTATCGGTGCGCGCTGGTGAGTGGGGGAGCTGGTCCTACATCGCAGTTGCCGGAGAGCCGGTTGTGCCTCGGTGGCTCGACCACGCGGCGACCCACTCGATGTCGGGCCTGGGCGGAGGAGCCGTCGTCGCTGGCCAGGAGATCGAGATCGAAGCCGCCCGAGTCGATTCGGCTCGGGACGGTGAGATCCCGATGCCCGACTTTGCACGGTCGACGGGCCGAGTGCGTGTCGTGATGGGGCCGCAGGACCACCAGTTCCAAGATGAGGCGATCGTCGCATTCCGCGAATCGCCGTATCGGTTGACCGACGCGTTCGATCGAATGGGCGTCCGGCTCAGCGGCCCGCCGCTCCCGCTCCGCACAGCGCTCTCGATTCCGTCGGAGCCGATTATCCGAGGATCGATCCAGGTGGCTGGCGACGGTGTACCAACGGTGCTCCTGGCCGATCATCAGACGACGGGTGGATACCCGAAAATTGCCACCGTCATCTCAGCGGACCTCGACGGGTTCGCGCAGCTCCGCACCGACGACGTCGTTGAGTTCGAACCGGTCGACGCCTCGGAAGCCGTCCACATCGCCCGCCATCGCGCCGTTCAGATCGAGGACTATCTCGGCAACGTCGCCAGTCCGGGCCGCACGATCACGCATCGCCTCCGTGCCGAGAACCTGATCAGCGGTGCTGTGGCCGACGGCGGCAACTGATCATGACCGCCACCCCGAGCCCGATTCGCGTCAACGTCGACACCTACGTCCGCGCGGCGACGTCTGCCCAGTTCGAGGGCAAGGTCAAAATGGCTGGTGGTCTGAATCGGTTCGCCCACGGACGGCGTCCAACCCCGCTCGACAAGCAACGCATCGTGCGGATGAACCGCGACGTGATCTACTGCTCAGCGCTCGTCGACATCAGCGAGGGAGCCACGGTCACGTTGCCGGACGCCGGGGACCGCTATCTCTCCGTTGCGGTGATCAACGAGGACAACTACACCACCGCGATTCACCACGACGCCGGAACGTACGGACTGTCGATCGACGAGCATGAAACGTCATTCGTCGCGCTGGTCGCACGCACGCTCGGCGACTGGACCGACCCGGCCGATCTCGCCGCGGCCCGACTACGACGCCGAAACGTTTGACGCGACACATGGTCTGCTGCAGCACTGCAGGTGCGGATCAGCAGCTCACCGTCCGCGACGTACCGGTCGACGGGTTCTGGTCGATCAGCATCTACAACCGCGATGGCTACTTCGAGGAGAATCCGTACGAGTCGTACAGCCTCAACAGTGTGATTGCGGACCCAAACGACGACGGTTCGTTCACGCTCAACTTCGGGACCCAACCGAGCGGCCGACCCAACTTCCTCTACGTGATGGACGGGTGGAGCTACAACGTGCGGCTGTATCAACCGCGGCGCGAGATCCTCGATGGCGATTGGCACTTCCCCGTGCCGCAGCTGGTCGGCTGAGCGGTCAGCCTCCGGGTGGGCCGGTGCGCTGCTCGTGGACGGCACCGACGTGTTTGCCGATGTCCCAGCCGAGTGGGCCGAGGTTGGCCATGGCCCACTGTGCGGACTCGTCGTCGGTGACGGTGGCGAGCGCGTCGTTGTAGCGATTCATGAATCCGCCGGCGGCAACGGTGGCGATGAGGCTGCGCGCCTCTTCGTCGGTGAAGTGTGCGCGGAGCGCCGCATGGTGACTGGCATCGACGCTGCTCGGGACGGAGCCAGCTGCGATCGCGAAGTCCAGCGCGGCCCGTTCCCGATCGTCGAACAGATCCGAGGTCTCGTACGACCACAGCGCCTGGATCTTCTCGATGGGGAGGCCAATGCGATCGAGTCCGTAGGCGCCGTGCGCCTGGCAGTGCCGACAACCGGCGGCCAAGCTGGACATGGTGAACACCATCATGTTCATTTCAATACCGGGCGGGGCGAGGAAGATGGTGGCCTGTAGTTGCTTGAGGATGCCGTACATCTCGGGCCACGCATCGAGGTCCCAGTTCTGTCGGTTCTCGAAGTCAGTCATCGCGGGGTCCGTTCTATTGAGGGCGAAGGAAGAGGGTCACCAAGGTGTCGGCGTGGCGTTCGATGAGCTCGGGGTCGGAGGGATCGATGCCCAGCAGCTGTGCCTCGGGAGCGTTGGCGTAGATCAGCGACGCGGCGCCGATGACCGTGTGGTAAACGACATCGACGCCGATGGGCGCGACCGTCCCATCGTCGACCAATTGTTGCCAGACCGAACTCAACGAGCGATGCCGATCACGCAGCCGCGAGTCGACGAGCCATGTGAGGCGTTCACTCGCGCTCGTGGCTTCTTGGATCATGATGCGGTTGAGTTCGGGACGGCGGGCCGCGAAGTGGACGAGGCCGCGAATCGTGGCTTCGAACACCGATCGCGTGTCGGCGCCCGAGCGGTCGAAACGAGCAGCGATCGACGCGTCGAGCTCGTCGAGCAGCAGATCGAGACAGCGCTTCCACAGTTCGTCTTTGGTGTCGAAGTGGTACTTGATCTGGGATTGGTGGGCGTCGGCTGCCTCCGCAATGCGACGTGTCGACGCACCCTCGAACCCGTGCGAGGCGAACTCGGTGATTGCAGCGTTGATCAGTGCTGCACGGATGACTTCCGAGCCCCGGTTGCGGCGCGTGCGTCCAGGTGCGGGAGCGTTGGAGTCGGCAAGGGCGGGGATCGTCACAAACCTGACCTTAGGTTCATTTGACAAAACTTACAAGTATCGACCAAACTCTGTCGATGATGACCGAAACCGACGTGATCTCGCCCGTGAAGCTGGCCCACATCGTGATCCGCACGCCCCGGTACGCGG
>CAXMZV010000541.1:0-3510 GCA_964199985.1 Candidatus Ilumatobacter isfjordensis
CGCCCCACCGGTCAACCACAAAGCGCCCAGATGGATCCTGATGATCCCCGAAGAGCTCCACGCCGACATCGCCTCAGGCGCCATTGACACCGTCATCGTCGCGTTCACCGACCACTACGGCCGCACGATGGGGAAGCGCTACGACGCCGAGTTTTTTCTCGACTGCCTCGACACCGGTAGCCACGCGTGTGACTACCTCCTCACTGTCGACATGGAGATGGAACCCGTCGGGGGGTACGCCTACACCAGCTGGGAAGGTGGCTACGGCGACTTTCATCTTGTCCCCGACATGTCCACGCTGCGGCGCTGCGGATGGGCGCCGGAGTCCGCAATCGTTCTGTGCGACATCGTTGATGACGCCGCACAGGCGAACGTGCCTGTTGCGCCGCGCTCGATTCTGCAAGCACAGTTGACGAAGGCCGACGCGGCCGGTTTCGTTGCGAAAGCGGCGAGCGAACTCGAGTTCTTCTTGTACCGCGACTCCTACCGAGACGCACACGCCAAGGGCTACGAAAACCTGACCTCGGCTGGCTGGTACAACGAGGATTACCACCTCCTGCAAGGCGCCCGTGTCGAGGACTACGTCGGCGCTGCCCGGCGAGTACTCAAAGACTCTGAAGTCCCGGTCGAGAACTCCAAGGGTGAAGCCGCGGTCGGACAACACGAGCTGAACATCCGTTACGCCGACGCGCTGCCGATGGCGGACCGCCACGTCGTGATGAAGCACGCCATGAAGGAACTTGCCGAACAGCAAGGCGTCGCGGTGACGTTCATGGCCAAACCGCACGCAGATCAATCGGGCAGCAGCTGCCACATGCACCTCAGCCTCTGGTCGAACGAAGGCGAGAACTCGTCGAACGTGTTTGCTGGCCCAGACGGGCCGACCGACGTGTTCCGGTGGTTCCTCGGCGGCTGGATGCAGCACACCCTCGATCTGATGGTCTGTTACGCGCCGACCGTCAACTCCTACAAGCGATATCAAAGCCAATCGTGGGCCCCAACAAGCATCGCCTGGAGCACCGACAACCGAACGGCCGGATTCCGTATCGTCGGCTCCGGTTCAGGCCTGCGCATCGAGTGCCGGATTCCCGGTGCTGACGTCAATCCGTACCTTGCGTACTCGGCAGCCTTGGCCAGCGGGCTCGATGGGATCGCCAACAAGATCGAGCCTCCGGCGGAGTTCCAGGGAGACGCCTACGACTCGACCGATGTCCCTCGCGTGCCAACCACGTTGGCCCAAGCCGTCGAGCGTTTTCGCGACAGCGCTGAGGCCCGCCGCCTCCTCGGCGACGCCGTCGTTGATCACTACAGCCACTTCCTGACCAAGGAATGTGACGCGTACGAGGCAGCGGTGACTGACTGGGAACGACGCCGCTACTTCGAGCGGATCTAAACGGGTTCAGGGCGACTACTGCGGCTGGAGTACAGCGAGAGCCTGCGGTGGGACGATGTGTGATCAGGTCGTGTTCCTTCACGATGGAATCATGATCGAAGTCACCAACCTCACCAAGCGCTACGGCGCGACCACTGCCGTCGATGATCTCAGCTTCGTTGTTGAGCCGGGCATCGTCACTGGCTTCCTCGGCCCGAACGGCGCCGGCAAATCCACGACGATGCGCATGATCCTGGGTCTTGACCGACCCACGAGCGGATCAGCCATCGTGAACGGCCGCAGCCTGCACCGCCACGCTGCGCCGCTCGGCGAACTTGGCGCCCTGCTCGAAGCAAAGGCCGTCCATCCCAAGCGGTCCGGCCGTAACCATCTCCGGGCCCTCGCCGCGACAAGCGGCATCTCAAATCGACGCGTCGAAGAAGTGCTCGACATCGTCGGCCTCACCGATGTTGCCGATCGGGCTGCTGGCGGCTTCTCGCTGGGTATGGCCCAGCGGCTCGGCATCGCGTCGGCGCTCCTGGGCGACCCGTCGACCGTCATGCTCGACGAGCCGGTCAACGGCCTCGACCCCGAAGGTGTGCTGTGGATCCGCCACCTCCTGAAAGATCTCGCCGCTGAAGGCCGGACGGTTCTCGTGTCGTCGCACCTGATGAGCGAGATGGCCATGACTGCCGAGCACTTCGTGATCATCGGCAGAGGCCGAATGATCGCCGATGTCACCGCCACCGAGTTGGATGCGCTGGCCAAGGAGTCGAGTGTGCTCGTGCGATCGGACGACGACCAGCGGATGCGTTCGCTCCTCATCCGCGACGGCGTCACCATCGGCAGCGAGGCCGGTGACGCGTTCTCCGTCACTGGCATGGACAGCATGGAGATAGGGCGACTCGCTGCCGCGAGCTCGATCGCGCTGTTCGAGCTGACGACTCGACGCAGCACGCTCGAGCAGACGTTTATGGAACTCACCGCCGGCGCCGTCGAGTACAGCGCCCACACCCTCAAGGATGCTGCGTGATGACCGACGTTGTCGAGACCGCAGCTGACCCCCATATCCCAACGATCCACTCCTCGAAAGGCTCCGCCATGACTGTCACCCCCACCACCGACACCGGCGACACCACTGTCAACCCAACCCCTGAGTCTGAGACCGTCGCACATCGCGTCACGTTCGGCCGGATCGTCTCATCGGAGTGGCTTAAGTTCCGCACGGTGCGGACGAACCTCGTCGCAATCGGGAGCGCGGCGGCCGCAGCGGTCGGCCTCGGTGTGCTGTTCTCATCCGTGGCGGGCAGTGGTGAAGGGCCGAGTCAGCTCGCGGCGAATGCCTTGTCACTCAGCCTCGGCGGCTTTCAGCTCAGCCAGATCATCATCGCAATTCTCGGTGTGTCGCTCGTGGCCGGCGAGTATCAGACCGGGTTGATTCGCACCTGGTTCGGCGCGGCGCCAGATCGCCTCCGAGTCCTCAACGCCAAGGTCGTCGTGTTCGGCGGGCTCGTTTTCGTCGTCAGTCTCGTCGCTGCAGTGCTCGCATTCCTCGCCGGGCAGGCAGTCTTGCCCGCCGGATGGGAAGCGCTGACCCTCGGAAGCGATGGGGTCATGCAAGCGTTGCTCGGCACGGCCGTGTACTCGGCAGCCATCGGCGTGATCGGCATCGGGCTCGGGTTCCTGCTGCGCAGCACAGCGGCCGGCGCCGGAGCGGTCGTAACCACGCTGATGATCGCCCCGGTGATGGTCAAGCTGCTCCCCGCTTCGATCGGCGATCCGATCGGAAAGATCCTGCCGAGCAACGCCGGCAGCGCCATCCAGGGCATCGAGTCGAACAGCGAACTGCTGTCGACCGGATGGGGCGTCGCCGTGCTCCTCGGCTGGGTCGTTGCAAGCGTCGGAGCCGCGGCGATCTCGTTGAAGCGCCGTGACGCCTGATCCCCGAGACGGCGGCACTACCGTCGTCCGAATGAGCGACCAGCCGCATCCCGACGGGGTGCGGCTGTTGCCGTGGGCGATTCCCGACCGACTGGTGGACGGGGTTCTCATCACCATCGTGACCGTGGGATTCTTCGTGCGGCCGCTGGTCGACGAAGGCACGAACGAAGCAGCTGATTGGATTGCGCTGGCACTGG
>CAXMZV010000542.1:0-3500 GCA_964199985.1 Candidatus Ilumatobacter isfjordensis
CGTTGTGCAGTTCCACGGTCACAGACGTCTCGTGCGTCGAGGGCGGCACGTACTCGTCGCACAACGTGATCGTCGAAACCCAGGGCAACAAGGTGTTGGCGTACATCGCTTGGTACAACGACGGCATCATGGTGCTGGACATCACCGACCCGTACAGCCCGGTCGAGATCGCCCGCTACCTCGGGAACAACGAGGCAGGCGTGCTGAACGACTTCTGGGGTATCTACAAGACCCCGAACGATCCGTTCTTCTATGCATCGGATCGCAACGGTGGTCTCTACGTTATGAAGATGAAGGGTGCCGGCAGCGGCAAGTAGAAGCGACGACATTCGTCATTGACTCCGAACACGTCACGGCCGGCCCCGGAGGGGGCCGGCCGTTTCGCGTTAGCCATGGACCCGAGTACGGGCTCCGGCGATCACGTCGTGGATGTATCAGATACGCGCCAGGCTGTATCGGCCCGTCCGGCCAGTTTCGGATCGTGCGGACATCGCCCCAGCTAGATTGCTACGTTGCAACAGATTCCGGCACAGACCGACACGCCCCGATATCCCCGATTTCCAAGTTTGGGAGCAGTAGGTCAACCCCAGTTCGGCCTTGAAGGCGTCACGAATCGGCTTTCGCAATAGCTGCCACTCGCTCGACCCGACGCGCTTTCACGTGTGCGCTGGACCAATTGAAGAACGACGCAGTGCGATCGGAAGTTGTCGATTGTTCGGACATGTTGATACTCCTCGGGAGAAATGATGCTGCCAACGAGAGCACTGCTCGCGACATAGATCATGGAACACGAAACGGAGAAGAAAAGCAAGAGCACCGCTCTGTTTTCTGTCACACTGTGCAGATGGCAGCACATCGAACGGCTCGCGCGTTGGCCCGCGAGAAGATCACCGCCGACATCATCGACGAGGGACGGCGGCAGTTAGCCGAACACGGTGCGGCGGGGCTGTCGCTGCGGTCCGTTGCGCGCGAGCTCGGCATGGTCTCGTCGGCGGTGTACCGCTACGTGGCGAATCGCGATGATCTGCTCACCCGGTTGATCGTGGAGGCGTATGACTCGCTCGGCGACTCGGTGGAGGCGTCAATCGCGTCAAGTACGGACCAAGCCCCGCTTGACCGGTGGGTCCTGGCGGCGCACGCACTACGCGACTGGGCGATCGACCGGCCACACGAGTACTTCCTCGTCTTCGGCACACCGGTCCCCGGGTACGCAGCCCCTGACGCCACCACGGCAACGGGAACTCGGGTGCCGCGCGCACTGAGGGGAATCGTGACTGAGGCGCTGACCGCGAAACAAGTGAAGCGGCCACAGGGGCGGGCAAGTGCTGCGATGTCACGCGAATTGGTCGATGACTTCGCCACGTTGCGGACGAATCTCGACGCAACCACAGACTTCACCGACGAGCTGACATTGGCAATCCTGACTGGGTGGACACAGATGTTCGGTCTCTTGAGCTTCGAGCTGTCGAACCAGACGAGTGGCATCGTCGAGCATCATCGTGATCTGTTCGACTCGTCGGCACGGTTGATGGCCGCCCAGATCGGCCTTGCTGACTCCGATTGAGACCCATCCGCTCGCACAACATGGTCACAGTGACGGGTCGTGTCGGTTCTTCCAGGCCTCGGTCCAGGTGACTCGGGTGCCGGTTCGCAGCAGTGAATAGCGGTAGATCCACCCGGCGATCCGCAGCATGGCGACGATCGACACGGCAAGAATCGTGAGCGACAGGCCGACCTGCCACGGCGGAACATCGACGGTGGCGTTGCGGAACGGCAACAAGACGGGCGACGTGAAGGGCAAGAACGAGCCGATGGTGACCATCAGATTCTCGGGGTTGCTGATGCTGGCAATTGCGACGAAGTACGCCGTGAGCAGCGGCAACATCACCGGCAGTTGGGCACTGGTTGCGTCTTCCTGACGCGACACCATCGAACCGACAGCGGCGTAGGCCGTTGCGTAGAAGCCGAAGCCGAGTAGGAACGTGATCACCGAGAGCGGCAGGGTGGCCCAGACGCTTCCCGGGATGGAGACGTCCTGCACGAGTAGCAGCCCGATGACCAGGCCCAGCACGAAGATCAACATCTGGCCGAGCGCGAGGATGCCGAGGCCGAGCACCTTGCCGCTCAGCAGCGTGGATGGGCGTACGTGGGACAGCAGGATTTCGACCACCTTCGACGATTTCTCCTCGATGACACCCATCATGAGGAACGAACCCCAGATCTGCAGCAGCATGAAGATGGCAAAGCCCGAGACGGCGGCAGCCGCCAGGCGAACGGCGAACTCGTCGTCACCCCCGTCGAGGCGGACCTCGTCGACGTCGACCGGAGCGAAGAGCTCGCTCAGTTGTGAGGGGTCGAGGTTCAGGCCGTCGGCGCGCTGGGCGAAGGTTGCCTGCTGCACGGTGTCTCGGACGTAGACATCGAGGGTGTTGTCGGGCAAGCCCTTCCACGTGAGCGTGGAGCCGTCGAAGAGAACGTCGATCGTCTCGTCATCCACCAGAGTCGAGTCGTCGGCAACCTCTTCGATGACCGGCGCGAGGTCGTCATTGCCCACGACCAGGGCGCTGGCATAGTCGCTGCCGGCGCCCGTGAGCCCAATCGTGACCTCTCGGGGTTCGTTGGTGCTGTTGAGGAACAGTTGGATCAACGCGACGGCGATGACGCCGATGAAGAGCACCCCGGTGAGGATCAGGAAACCCTTGGACCGGCCTCGCGTCACGATCTCGCGTTTGGCGATCGTCCAGATCATCGGTCGACCTCATTAGTCCGGTGCTCCGGCGCTTCGGCGCGCTGATAACCGACGAGTTCGGTGAACACTTCGTCGAGCGCGGGTGGCTCCAGAGCAACCTGGCTCACCGGACCGGCAGCCAGCGCCTGGGCGATGGTCGCTGCCACGTCGACGTCGCTGGTCATACGAACGACCGATCGGCTGCCATCGAAGAACTCAACGGTCCCATCAGTTGGTTGCCAGCTCTCGACCGGATCGGCCCAATGAACCCGCAGCCAACGGGTGGTCGAAGCGGCGCGAAGATCGTCGATGCGGCCCGACGCGATGAGACGACCAGCAGCGATGATCACGACTTCCTCGCAGAGGTCTTCGACGACGTCGAGTTGATGGGAGGAAAACAGCACGCTTGCCCCCTCGGCCGACCGCTCGGCGATGATCGAACGCATCGTCTCGGCGGCAACGGGATCAAGCCCGGCGAAGGGCTCGTCAAGAACAAGAAGATCGGGATCGTGCACCAGAGAGACGGCCAGCTGGACGCGTTGCTGGTTGCCGCCCGAGAGCTCCTGCACCAGAGCGTCGGCGCGCCCGGCGAGCCCCAGACGCTCCAACCAATAGTCGGTCCGTGCTGCCGCTTCGCTCGACGAGAGTCCAGCCAGCCGCCCGAAATAGCGAACCTGCTCCCGCACCCGCATGCGCAGATACAGGCCGCGCTCCTGGGGCATGTAGCCAATGCGGGTTCGAGCCGTGTCGTCGATGGCGGACCCGTCCCACG
>CAXMZV010000543.1:0-3498 GCA_964199985.1 Candidatus Ilumatobacter isfjordensis
AGTACCTGCCTGCAGCTCTCGGCGAGGACGAACTTTCGGCAATCGTCGAGCGCGTGATGGCCGACAACGGCTTCTCCGCTCAGGCCGACATGGGCAAGGCCATGAAGGCGGCGAACGGCGAAGTCGCCGGCCGCGCCGATGGTCGCCGAGTTGCCGAATTGGTCAAGTCCCGCCTCGCGTGACGCCCCCCGATTGCTCGGGTACACCGGGGTGCTCCGCCCACGTTCTTCTCACCGTGCAAGGCGCTGCCTAGATGCAAGTTCCCGTCAAGCTGCTCTCGGCGCTGAAGCCGTCCGTCGCTCCGGCGCTGCTCGTCGCGATCGGGTCGAGCACGGTGGTGTTCGTCTCCACCCCGTTCCTGCTCGCAGGAATCGCTGATCAGCGCGACGTCTCGTTGGGCACGGTCGGGTGGATCTCGACGGCGCAGTTGCTCGGCTTCGTCATCGCGTCCTGGGCTGGCGGGCGATGGTTGACGCCGATCCGGTCGGTGTTCGTCGGCGGGGCAGTGCTCGGGTGCACCGCCAACTTGCTCTCGGCTGTCGCCCCAACGCTGCTCTTCCTGTCTGGCGCTCGGCTGCTGAGCGGATTGTCGCTGGGCCTGGCTGCGTGGTTCGGTTGGCAGGCTGCATTTGGCGACGCCGAGAAGGTTGGCGACGTTGCAGTCATCGGCCCGCTCGTCGGTGTGGTCACCGCTCCCGCAGTGTCATTGATGATCGAGACGATCGGTGTGGACTGGCTCTTTGTCTTCCTCGCGGCAATCACTGCGACCCCACTGTTCTTCGCAGGCAGCATCCCGACGTCGATGCCGCGAACCGAGCGGGCGAAGCGCAACGCCCCCACGCGGGCGGCATCGGCAATCCTCTTGGCTCTCACGATGGTGACGCTCGGCGGGTCGTCGGTGTTCGTCTATGCCGCGGCGATCGGCACCGAGCTGAACGGACTGAACCCCGTCACTGTGTCGCTGTTATTCAGTGCGAATTCACTCGTGGCCATCCCTGCTGCCAAGTGGAGCGGCCGCCGCGGGCCAGCCGGGTTCTGGTATCTGTGCACTGCGGCCATGGCGATTCTGCTGGCGAGCGTCCGCAACCCTTGGCTGTTCAGTTTCGGGCTCGTTGCCTGGGGCTTCGTGTTCTTCATGGCGACGCCGGCGGCATTCCAACTCCTCGCATCACGCTCGGCCTTCCCGGCCGAACGGGCAGGAGACGCCCAAGCCGTCATGGCGTTGGGCCGCGTGTTCGGCCCGCTACTCGGCGGCGCATTGCTTGCTCACGGGTCGAGCGTCGCGCTTGGATTCTGCGCAGCCGGGGTGATGGCTTCAGCCGCCATGATGCTCCTGTATGTCGATCGCCAAACACTGCCGTTGATCGGAGCGCGACGGTCATGACCGATCTCGACCGTGTCAGCGCAGCGAACCAGGCGTTCTACGAAGCGCACGAGCGCCGCGACCTCGACGCCATGGCCACCATCTGGGAACACAGCGACCGTGCAGTCTGCGTGCACCCCGGCTGGCCGATCCTGCGCGGCTGGGACGACGTGCTGCAATCCTGGGCCGGCATCTTCCGGGGGCCGGGGACGAGCCAGTTCATCCTGACGAACGAGTCGGTCTCGATGAAGGGCGACACCGCCTGGGTCAGTCTCGATGAGAACCTCGTTGACGTGGACGGAACCGCAACGATCGCTGCGACCAACCTCTTCGTTCGCGACCACGAGGGCGAGTGGAAACTGGTTGCACATCACGGCTCGCCGGTCATGAACCGCGGGCGGTGATCAAGGCCCCGTCAAGACCTGCACAACACCCGGACCAGGGTTCAAGATTCGGTCCCCAACTGCTGATCAGTACCGACGAAGCCCTGCTCGAAGCGAAGCGCCTCGGTCGCAGCCGGACCGTGATGAGCCCGTCGTTCGCCGACGACCTCCGCATTTTCGTCTCACCGACCCGTGACGCTGGGCTCCATCCGGGCCTGCATCGAGGGGCCGGCTCAGTACCGCTGCGCATGAGGCGCCGGCTCCATACTGTCCAGATGCGCCACGATGACGAACTCACTGCCTGGTCAGCGCCAGCGGTCAACCTGGCCGAGCACGCCGACAATGCAATCCACACCGACGCCGGCGCGCAGGCGGCCGGGTTCCCCGCAGCGCTCGTCGCCGGCGTCACTGTCTACGCGTACATGACCCACGTGCCTACCGCGGCGTGGGGACTGGAGTGGCTCCGCGCAGGCGGCGCACACGTGCGATTCCGTTCACCGATCTTCGACGGCGAGGTCGTCAACTACGTCCCCGGCATCGATGGCACCGTTGAGGCAACCGTCGGCGGCAGCATTCGTTCGGCCTGTGTGGTCACGAGGCTCGGCACGCACCCTGAGCGTTGCACGGGCACCGGTCAGGAGCTGAAGCCGATCTCGTTCGTGGCCGATGAATCGTGGGAGACGTACGCGACACGCGCCGGCGACAACCTCACGATCTACGACGAACGAAAGATCTTGCACCCCGTGACCTGGATGCGCATTGCGAACCAGTTCTTCCACGAACAGATCGTGACGGGCCCGTGGATTCACGTCCGCAGCAGCCTTGCCCACCATGGCGTCGCCGCGCATGGCTCGACGATCCACGCGACAGCCCGACTCATCGACCGCTTCGACTCGCGTGCCGGCGAACGAGCAATCCTGGACGTCCGCATCAGCGCTGACGGCCAACCCGTTGCGACCTATGAGCACGAGGCGATCATCCGTGTCGCCGGGGGAGCCGCCGAGAAAGTCGCCGACCAGGCCACCGACGGAGCCACCACTGAATCGTGACAGCTGCGTTCAGCCGAGCGCTGTCCAGACCCGCTCGGCGGTGACCGGGATGTCGACATGGGTGACGCCGAGGTGACGGAGCGCATCAATCACCGCGTTCTGCACGGCCGGCGTCGCTCCGATCGTGCCTGACTCGCCGATGCCCTTGGCCCCGAGCGGGTTACGCGGGGTGGGCGTTTCCTGCGGGATCCGCTCAAACGACGGGAGTTCCGCGGCCGACACGAGGGCGTACTCGGCAAGGTTGGCGGTCTGCGGGTTGCCATCTTCGTCGTAGACGAACTCTTCCATCAGCGCCTGTGCGATGCCTGATGCCACGCCGCCGTGCACCTGACCTTCGACGAGCAGCGGGTTGACCATGGTGCCAGCATCGTCGCACGCGATGTGGCGGAGCACCGTGACTTCGCCGGTCTCTCGATCGACTTCGACCACCGAGAGATGGACGCCGAATGGGAAGGTTGCGCCGGGCGGCTGGAAGTCGATCTCGGATCGCAACATCACGTCGGTGTCGTCGACAACGTGTGCACCGATGTCGGCCCAGGACCGGCCGATCGCGGGCGTGCCGGTCACGGAGAAGGTGCCCGTCTCGGTATCCAGAACGATGTCAGCAGCATCGGCTTCGAGCAGATGCGCAGCGACGTCCTTGGCACGCTCGACGACGGCTTCGGTCGCCTGCCACACGGCGCTGCCACCGGCTTGCAACGAT
>CAXMZV010000544.1:0-3488 GCA_964199985.1 Candidatus Ilumatobacter isfjordensis
GCGGTCCCCAGGTCCGATGCGCAACGTTGTTCTGATCGACTTCAGCAGTTCTCTGCAGCGAAGACTTGCGTGCTCCCAACGGCGCCTTGCCGCCGGACCAGTTCTCCCTGAGGTTGGATCCTGCGTCTTCCGCAGAATCGATGGCACCCGACGAGAGGCAATCGCTGAGACGCCGACGCCGACGCCCGCCCGGTCTCTGCGGACCGTCGGAGACTTCCCAACGCTTCAGGCGTGGTGGTCAGTGACTGCCACCGCTGTGATTTTGGGGACTCTCGCCTTTGCTCGATTGGGTCCGGCGAGTGTTGCCAACTTGGCCCCCTGGTCTTCCGGGAACTGGGGGCTCTTGCGGTAGCGGATCACTCGGCTGCGACCACGACTTGATTGTCTTCACAATACGTTCGATGAAATTCATGGGGACTCCTCGTCGTCACCGGTCTAGTCGAGCCACGTCGGCGTACGCGCGTTCTGGAGCACGGTGGCCGATCGAAAGTGCCGATCTCGAGCGGGGCCAGCGGGTGAAGCGAGCCGTGATTATCGAGCGGCCTCCGTCGGTTCGAAGGCGTGCGACTTCGCCGGAAGTGCGGCGCGGGACAGCGCGTTCCCGCCCGCGATTACGAGCGGGGTCACAGTGGACAGTCACGGATCGGAAGTACCGATCGTGGACCAAATTGCAACCGGTCTGATTTACGAGATACGTGGTGCGTCTCCGCACCTGCGACGGCCCGATCTGAGCCAAGAGTGGGAGGGCGAAGTCGTCCGTGCGCGCCCCGGCCAGCGGCGATCCGCAGGTGATGCGCATCAGTAACAACCCGTTGTCACACTTGTGGAGCGGGGCACACGGCGTGTCCTCACGAGGAGGGAAACCAAACATGTTCATTCAATCTGCAGAGCTGACGGCTGCACCAGGAAAGAGCGGCGAGCTCGGACCCATGGTGACCAAGATGCGCGACATCTTGTCGAGCGAGACTGGAAAGCAGTGGTGGTCCTGGGCTGTGCTCGCCGGGCGTCCGTTCGGCACACAACTGATCAGCACGCGCGCCGAGGGCTTCGCCGACATGGTCGCTTCGCAGATGAAGCTGATGGGCTCGGAGGCCTGGGCTGCCATGTCTCCCGAGGCCGGTGGGGTGCTGGCACATGCGGCTGAGACATATCTGGCGGAGGTGATCGCCATGACTGGTGAACCCGGCGAACCCAAACAGCTCACCACGGTCACGCGAGCGACGATCGCCGGTGGATCGCTTGCTGATTCCATCGCGTGGTCGATTGCGGCGATGGAGCACGCCACGAAAACCACGGGACAAGTTGGCACGGTGGCGACCACAGCCGCCGGGAGCATGTTCCAGGTCTACTGGTTTGCAGGTTCCGACACAGCGGAGGAACTCGATGCCGCGAGGGAAACCATGAACGGCGATGCCGAATACCAAGGCATGATCGCTCAAGCAGGTGCCGACGGACTGTTCATCGAGGGCTCCGTCGAAGAAATGGTGCTCATCAAGATGCCGTGATCCTCGTCTGGCCACCGGGCACAGTGGTCAACGCGAAGCGATAGGCGAGCCGGTCACGTTCGGCTCGGGCTCGCTCCGCGAGCGACCTGGACACGACAATCTCGCCAGAACGCTCCGCAACGGCGGCGCTGAGTTCGAGCGCGTCGACGACGGCGAGCGGTAGCTGGTGCGACTGCGCTGTCTCGAGCGCTGTGATCGCCGCCTGTTCGGCGATGTCGAGGTCGCCGCGAGCCAGCGCTAGCTGGCTCTGTGCGAGGTGGAGCGCTGCGGTGAGGAGCGGGGCGGTCGCCATGTCGGCGAGCAACACCGCTGCTCGAACAGTGGCCGCGCCGGCGGCATCGACGCGGCCCGCGCTGATTAGCGCTGAGTTGACGAGCGGGAGGGCGAACAGGCGCCACACCGGCACGGCGATGGCCTCGTCCCAGAACTCCCCAGCGTGGTCCGCCGCCTCCCTGACTGCGCCGTCGAGAAGTGCACGACAGCAGCTCGTGAACGGGGCCAGGAACTGCAGGAGCGGGAAGGATCCCTGCGTTGCCCATTCGAGAGCTCGCTCCATCGTCTCGGAGTCGGACGACAGCAGGGCGGCATGGGCCAGCGCTGCGGCCGATGTTATGGAGAACGCAGGATCGGTGGGCACCGGTCGCCGGCTGCGGTCGCGGGCCAACCCGAGGTCGCCGCGGATCGTCTCGGCCGTAATCGCAGCCGCGTACCCGTTGCCGACCGAATCGACGCTGAACGGCGTGTCGTGCCGGCGAGTTAAGCGGCGAAGCTGTTCGAGGAGCGGATCGCATTCGTCGAGTCGACCCATCAACGCCAGCATGTATGCCGCGAACCCGACGTAGATGGACGCTTCGACGTCGTCGCGGCGGTCGAGGAGTCCGGCGGTATACGACTGGATCTGCGCCGGACGACCACTGAAGGCCGGCACCATCGCTGTGCCCCGTTCCAGCCACGATCGAGTGCGCCCCGGTCCGGCGGGGAGGTGGGCGGACAGCTGCGCCGCGACCAGAGTGGTGTCGAAGCACCGACTGGCGGCAGTCGTCAGGAGGCCGGCCACTGCTTCTGCCCAGACCGGATCGCGGTGCTCATCGTCGAACGCCAGCAGCCAGCGCCAGGTCTCGTCGAAGTCGGCGCCGTGACCGAGGGCGCTGCGCACGGGGGCCAGGTCGCTGCACATCCGGAAAGCGGTGTGGTGATCGTTGGCCCTGGCCCAATCGAGCGCTGCAACCACGTCGGGCATCCTGCGGACGACTGGCCGGTGCTCGATTCCGTGCTTGCCCACTCCGACCTCGGCGCACCAGCTCGCGAAGAATCGAGCGTGCGCCGCGTCGACGTGACGTCGATGTGGGCGCTCGACGCTTTCGTCCTCGAGACAGAACTGTCGGACTGTTTGCAGCATGCGATACCGCCCGCTGTCGTCGTCCAGGTGCAGCAGTCCGACATCGGTCAATCGCTGGATCAGGTCGACGGCCTCATCGTCGGCATCGATCGCCACGGCGACAGCACGTGCCGCGTCGGTGTCGAACGGCGACCGGAAGACGGCCAACACGACCAACATCTGCTGCTCGATCGGGCTGATGAGGTCGAAGCTCCATTCGATCGACGCTCTCAACGTGGCGTGCCGGGAGAGCGGCGCGCGCCGACAGCTGCCCTTCCAGCGGGTGATCCCGTTGACACCGTGTGCGACGGACTCCAACGGGAGCGTCCTGAGCCGTGCAGCAGCGAGTTCGAGTGCCAGCGGCATGCCGTCGAGCTCCCGACAGATCGAGGCGATGTGCTCGACGGCCCGGCGGTCGATGGCCATCCCGGGGCGCGCCTCGCGTGCCCGGGCGAGGAACAGGCGAAACGCGTCGTGCTGCTCGAGATTGTCAAGCGTCATGCGAGTGGATTCGTCCGGCAGTCCGAGTGCCGGCACCCGCCACACCGCTTCGCCGGGAATGCCGAGCGGTTCTCGGCTGGTGACCAGAGTTCGCGTGTCGGGAC
>CAXMZV010000545.1:0-3477 GCA_964199985.1 Candidatus Ilumatobacter isfjordensis
GTGTGACTCTTCGTAGGATCTGCCGATGATCGAACCCACCGAACCGGTCGACGTGGAAGCCACGTTCGGGTTCGCCTCCGATCTCAAAGTGTTCGCGTTCAGCGACAGCGATGAGCATGTTCCGGACATCGATCCGGCATATCGGTTCGATCCCGATGTCACGCTCGCAATCCTCGCGGGCTTCAGCCAGGATCGGCGCGTGCTCGTGCAGGGCGCACACGGCACCGGCAAGACCACTCACATCGAACAGGTCGCCGCCCGGCTCAACTGGCCCACCGTCAGAGTCAACCTCGACGGTCACATCACACGGATGGATCTCATCGGCCGCGACGCCATCGTCATCCGTGACGGCCAACAAGTCACTGAGTTTCAAGAGGGCATCCTCCCGTGGTCGCTGCAACGGCCAACGGCGCTCGTCTTCGACGAGTTCGATGCGGGTCGACCCGACGTGATGTTCGTCATCCAACGCGTGCTCGAACGCGACGGCAAGCTCACGCTGCTCGACCAGAATCGAGTGCTCACTCCTCACCCGAGCTTCCGTCTGTTCGCCACGGCGAACACGGTCGGCCTCGGCAACCTCAACGGCCTGTACGCGGGCACCCAAGTGCTCAACCAGGCCCAGGTCGACCGCTGGAACATTGTGACGCGCCTCGACTACCTCCCTGCGGCCGCAGAGATCAGCATGGTGCTCGGCCAGGTGCCAACCGTGGCCGAGCGCACCGATGGCCACGACCTCGTCGCCATGATGATTGCCACCGCGGAATTGACCCGCAACGGGTTCGCGGCTGGCGACATCTCCACCGTGATGTCACCGCGAACCGTCGTCTCGTGGGCCGAGAACATTGCCATCTTCGGCGATGTCGCACGAGCCTTCAGACTGTCCTTCCTCAACAAGTGCGACGACTCAGAGATGTCGATCATCGCTGAGTACTACCAGCGCGCCTTCGACACCGAACTCGCAGTGGACTGACCGGTCTGGCAGTTCGATGAATGTGCTGGCCGACACCGAGCGCCGGCGGCTCGAGCGCCATGGGTCAGCATCGCTCCGAGCAGTCTCTGGGAGACCAACCGCCGAACTTCGCGGTCATCGTCTCCGCGTCGATGGTCATGTCGTGTCGATGGCGACGCCGTACCTGACGCTGGACACCAACGCAGCCGACGCCGAGCCGAACCGTCGACGTACGCGCGGGATCAACGATGCACTCGGGCTGCTGTTGCGCCTGAGCGATCTCGACCTCCACGACGAGCTGCGCCCGTCCGACGTCTTCGAACGCATCGTGTTCGACGTGCTCGAGCAACTCCGGTGCGACGCATTGGCCCCCGCCCACTTGCGGGGCCTTCGTGCCAACGTCGACGCGGCCTTCGAGGCATGGAGCCTCGATGCACGTGCCCAGCGTGTCACGGAGAATCGCTTCGCGATGCTCGTCTTCACCACCACCTACATGGTCCGGGCTCGGTTGATGGGGCGCACGCTGCCCGAAGACGTCGATGAACTGATCGAGGCGACCCGCGGCCACCTCGGCCCCCTCATCGGGCACGCACTCCGCGAGCTTCCTGCAACCGTCAACGACCAACGCGCCTACGCCGCACCGGCACGCGAGATCGCCCGACTGGTCGGTGAAGTGGCGGATGACTCCACCGAGTCGAGCCTGGCGATCAGTGACGTCGCCAGCCGTCACCAGCTCCTCGTCCCAGCCGACTGGGACACCGGGGACACCGACCCCACAACGTCAGACGTTGATGGGCTGGCTCCGGGGTCCCCAGACGACGAGCCCGTAGGTCTTTCCTTGGAACGAGTTGGCGACTACCGCGTGTTCACCCGTGACTACGACGTCGAAACGTCGGGTGCGGCTCTGTTCAGAGCCGACAAGCTCCGACGGCTCCGCAACGAACTGGACGAGATGGAACGAGCGCAGGCGGTCAGCGCACCTCGGCTCGCGCAACGACTTCTCGCGCTCTTCGGAGCGCCGACCGAGGACGACTGGCACTTCGGACGTGACCACGGAGTGCTCGACGGTCGACGGCTCGGCCAGCTGATCGCAAGCCCCGCACATGCTGACGTATTCAAGCAACGTCGCGTCCACCACTCGTCGAACACGGCGATCACTTTCCTCGTCGACAATTCAGGATCGATGAAACGCCAGTGATTCCGTGCGGTGGCGGTGCTCGTGGACACCTTCAGTCGCGCCCTCGACCTCGCCGGCATCACGAACGAGGTCCTCGGCTTCACGACCGGCGCGTGGAGCGGGGGACAGGCACTCGCCGACTGGAAGGCGGCTGGTGAACCCGCACGTCCGGGGCGCGTGAATGAGGCAATGCACGTGGTCTACAAGTCAGCAGACACGCCGTGGCGGCGCGCTCGCTCGTCGATCGCCGCTCTGGCCGACCCGCAGCACTTCCGAGAAGGCATCGACGGAGAGGCACTCGCCTGGGCTCACGGACGATTGATGCTGCGGCCGGAACCGCGCAAGTTGCTCGTGATGATCTCCGATGGTTCACCGACCGACGCAGCAACGTCGAACGTCAACCGGCCCGGCTATCTCGACGACCACCTCGCAGGCATCGCCGACCGTATCGAGCGGTTCAGCGGCGTGGAGCTCGCGGCGATCGGGATCGATCTCGACATGAGCTCGTACGTGCGCAACGCCATCGACCTCGACCTGGCAGGCACGCTCACGCTGCGGCACTATCGGGCACTCGAGCAGACCTTCGCCCCGCGCTGACACGAGCGTCACATCGGGGTCGGGGCCCACTGTGACGGGGCCCACTGTGACTGGTACAACTACGACTCCAGCGTCAGGTGCGGATCGACGACGCCAGTCCGCTCAGGCGACGAGCGAGGGCCCGAGGTGTGATGTCGCTCGTGGCAACGAGACCTTTGTAGAGCGCTCCCGGCACGACGATCGTCTTGTTCTTGGCCACACCATCCAGCCCAGCCGAAGCCACGGACTCGGCCGAGGTCCAGGCAAAGTCAGGGAACGTTGCCTCGTACTCACTCGTGTTGCTGTGGTCCTGGAACTCGGTCTTCGTCAAGCCCGGGCACAGCGCTGTGACGTGGACGCCGGTGCCGCGCATCTCTTCGTGCAGCGCCTCGGTCAAACTTGTCACGTACGCCTTCGTCGCGGCATACACCGCCAGCCCTGGGGCGGCCTGGAAGCTCGCCACGCTCGACACGTTCAGCAGGTATCCCGAAGCCCGGCCTGTCATCGCCCGCAAGGCCGCGTTGCTGATGCGAGTCAGCGCCTTCACGTTCAATTCGACTTCATCGCCAAGCCGGTCGGCATCGAGCTCAGCGAACTGACCACCGGTCCCGAATCCGGCGTTGTTGACGACCAGGTCGATCGGCTCATCAACGCTCGCAGCCGCCTCCATTACCGCGTCCTGCCCAGCAGTCGTTCCGAGGTCAGCCTCGAGCACGCTGAATCCGTCGAATTGCTCGGCGATCTCACGGAGCTTGTCGCCCCGTCGAGCCACGAG
>CAXMZV010000546.1:0-3468 GCA_964199985.1 Candidatus Ilumatobacter isfjordensis
TCTGGTCGACCAGCTTGGCGAGCCGGTCGGAGCTCAGCGGGCCGTCAGCGATGATGTCGGCGAGCGTTCCCCCGCGCATGTATCGCATGACGAGGTACGCAGCACCTGGTTCACGCCAGTAGTCGTACAGCGGCACGATGTGCGGATGCTCGAGACGGGCGACCAGCTGTGCCTCGTCCTCGAACCGCCGGATGAACGTCGGATCGTCAGCGAGATCGGGTCGGATGACCTTTGATGACCACTTCGCGGCCGACGGCCGGCTGAAACGCCTTGTACAGCACGCCCGAACCCCGCTCGCCGAGCCGTTCTCGGATCTCGTAGCCGCGCACCGAGAGCCCCGGCGCCACACCGCCGTCGGAGCGTGCAGCGCGATGATCCGAGTCAAGCGACGGATCGCTGGTCACGATTCGTTCGTTCAGTCGTCGCAGTGCCGCCGACGGCTCGATCCCGAGCTCCTCGCCGAGTCGCCCACGGAGGCCGCCAGAGGCAGTCGCCTACAAGCCCATTCTTGACGCTCTGGGCCAGTTCATGCCGAAGCCTCCTCCTGACGGCAAGCCCGGCGGTCCCTTTCGCCTGTCTGCACCTGGAGTGCTCGAGGAGGGCTTCGCGTCGGCTGGAATCGCAGTGTCACGAACCGGCGAAGTGAACTGCCCGTTCGAGTACGGAAGTTGGGACCAGTTCTGGCGCGGCACACGGGCTGCGGGACCTACCCAGATGGCCATTGGTCTTGCGGGACTGAACGCAGTCGAGGAGGCGAATCGCAAAGCCGTCGAGCCACTCACCGCTGAAGACGGCAGCATCGCGTTCGATACGAACATGTTCATCTACGTCGTCGGGCAATCCGGCACCCAGGTAGAGGGCGGGGAGTAGAGGGAAACGCCGGTCGGCGCAACGGATGGAGCGAAGCGCGGGCGGCGCTCGTACTCTCGCCTGATGACGTTGCGCCACGGCAGTCCGCAGGTTGCGATCCCCGGACCATCGATCATCCCCGAGCAGGTCCTGGCCGCGATGCAGCGGCCGATGCCGAACATCTACGACGGTCCACTCGTCGATATCTCGAACAGCCTGTTCGTAGATCTGCCACGCATCGCCCGGACCGACGGTGAAGTCTTCATCGTGATCGGGAACGGTCACGCTGCCTGGCAGATGACGGTGTCGAACACGATGCGGCGCGGCAAGAAGGTGCTCGTGCTTGAGTCGGGGACGTTTGCGCGCGTCTGGGGTGAGCAGGCTGCGCTCAGCGGGGCCGATTGCGAGGCGCTCCCGGGCACGAGCGACGGTCCGGTCGACCCCGGCGCCGTTGAGGAGCGGTTGCGGTCCGACGTCGACCACGAGATCGATGCGATCCTGGTCGTGTTGACCGACACGGCGAGCAGTGTGCGCAACGACATCGCGGCGATCCGCCAAGCGATCGACGCAGCCGGGCACCCGGCGCTGTTTATGGTCGACGCAATCGCATCACTCGGTTGCGAGCCCTTCGAGATGGACGAGTGGGGTGTCGACATCACGGTCGCTGCGAGCCAGAAGGGACTGATGACCCCGCCCGGGCTCGGTTTCGTCTGGGCGAACGACAAGGCGCTCGCAGCGCACGACAGCGCCGACATGCGCGTCGGATACTTCGACTGGGAATCGCGGCGCCACGTCGACGCGCATTATCAGCTCTACAACGGCACGCCACCGATCTCCCACATCTACGCGCTGCGCGAGGCGCTCGACATGCTCTTCGAGGAGGGACTGGAGAACGCCTGGCGCCGCCATGAGGTGTTAGCGCGATCGGTGTGGGCGGCGATCGAGGCGTGGGGCGTCGCAGACGGTGCCGGGCTGCGCTGCAACGTCTCCGATGCTGCGAGTCGATCCCACGCGGTGACGACGGTTCGGACCGGTTCGGTCGATGCGGATCGGCTGCGCGAGGTGTGCGAGGGCCAGGCCGGCCTCATCCTCGGGTTGGGCATCGGAGGCGAGGACGGCGCGCAATTCCGGATCGGCCACATGGGGCACGTCAACCCGCCGATGTTGCTCGGAACGCTCGGCACGATCGAGTCCGCACTCCACGCACTCGACGCCTCCATCGGCGGGTCTGGTGTGGCGGCCGCCGCCCGTGTTATCGGCGACGCGTTCGAGCGTGAACCGTGACTGCGCAGCGTTGCGAGAACGCTCCGCGCTGATTGGCGACCTGCTGCCGCACCTGTGACCGCTCCGCCCTGACGGCTGACGGCGCCGGCGCCACTCCGGCCGCAACTGCGTCGGCTCCTCGTACCCGTCTATTTCCCCGGGCGATGGCGACCCTCGGAGCAGGCGTCCTCCCCCGTCTTCCCGCTGTCTCTCGAGGACGACAGCTGACTTCCTGCTGTTCCCAATCTCGGGATACATCATGGATCGTTGGGGGCGTCTGATGTCGATGGTGCCGGCGTTCTCGCTCAGGGCCGTCGGTCTGGCGTTACTCGGCCTCGCCAACTCCGTCGCCCAGGCAGTGGTGGCCGGGATCGTGATCGGCGTTGGCAACGCGATGAGCTCAGGAACGATGCTCACCCTGAGCACCGACCTTGCCCCAGCCGAGGAACCAGGCCCGTTCATCGCAGGATTCCAGACGTTGTCCGCTGCGGGTTCCTTCAGCGGTCCGCTGCTCGTGGGCTGGGTCGCCGACGTCTATGGCCTCGGCACTGCTGCCGTCGCACTTGCGGTGACGCTTGCTGCGGGTGTGGTCTGGATCGCCCTGGTGATTGGGATGACAGGAAAACGCAGGGAGTAGAACCCCGGGGTCGGCGCCAGGTCTTCGACCACACGGAACTCTGCGTGGGCGAACCGGATGGGGGTCGTTGCGTGATGTCGCGAGGGTCGCCAAATTTCGCGACCTACCACTTAGATGGTCGTTTTGCGGGCTGTAAGGATTCTGTGATGTCTCGACATCAGTGTGTGATGGGCAAGGTGCAATGTGTTTCACAGCTCGCCAACCGGCGGACACGACAAGCAACACGTGGAGGCAAACAGCATGGGAAATTCACCGAAAGCTCGAGCCGGGTCGATGAGACGAACTGCGATCGGTGCGCTGCTCGCAACGCTGCTTCTCACAGCCTCGTCGGTCTCCGCGGGTGACACGTCCATTGCACCCGGCGACAAGTGGCTCTCCGGGTGTCCTGACACGATGGTCATCGCCAACGTCGGCTGCGGGGCGGGTCCGCTGGTGCAGCAGGACGAGCACCAACGAATCGACGTGGCAGACGTCGACGCCTCCGTCCTGGTTGAACTCGCCCCGTGGTGCGACGGGCGCACCGACATCACCAGGTATGGATGTCCGGTGATTTCGACGCAGTCGTCGGTCTCGACCTTGGTGACGGAACTGACGTTGCTTCTTGACGGGAATCTGCCGGCTCCGTTTACACCGATCGGCTGATGCGAGCTTCGGGAACTACGGTGGGCAGCGAGGGAACATGTCCCGTCGTTGTCTACGGCGCCGCGTCGAAGCGAACG
>CAXMZV010000547.1:0-3465 GCA_964199985.1 Candidatus Ilumatobacter isfjordensis
TGCACGATGGCTCCCAGAGAGGACGGACTTGGCCTTGCGAACGCATAGTGCTCCTGACCACCGCGGCGCACGATGCACCTCAAGATGCGAGATTAACACGCGCCAGCGCGAGCAGTGTCTGAGGTGGCGTCCGGGTCGAGCGCCTGGCTCGTGCGATGCCGATACTTGATCCCGAACACGCCGTCCGCGTCAACGACCGCCGAGCCGGCATGACCAGTCCCGGTGTACGCAATCCTCGGCGAGGCCGACGCGACCGCCTGCTCGACTGCTGCGATGTGTGCGTCCTCGACCGCCGCAAGGACAGCGGAGCAGCAGGTCCGGCGTCAACGGCGGTCGCCAGACTGCCGGCGACAGCACCCAACTCCTCGACCCAACAATCTGAGACTCCGACGCGCGCAGCGGCCGGTCATGTGGATCGGTCAAGGTTGGTGTCGGTGACCACGGTGTGACCCCTTATCGAGCTTGCCCCCACCAATGGTGGGGTGCACTTCCCCGATTTGTCCGTCGTGGTCGCTGACGCCGGCCTGGCCTGCTGTTGTCCTGATCAGAAGCCTGTCCACCCGAGCCGGGTGTGACCCATCACAGTCCTGACAGAGCGGTTCCCTCCAGGCCGGCAGCAACCGAAACCACACACTTTGGAGGTTCCATCATCATGCTGGCAGAACTCGTCGACCATGTCATCGGCGTTGACCCCGATCGCGACTGGATCACCGTCGCCGCACTCGACTCGCGAACGGCGGGGGTGATCACCCCCGACCGCTTCCCGGCCACCCGTGACGGGTATCGCGATGCCATTGCGTGGGCCGACGCGCAGTGTTGTTCCGGTTCATGCTTGAGGTGTTGGTTCCGGTTGGTGTGTTCCAGATTTGGGGACTGGCTCCGGTAGCTGTGTGACGCGCGTGTGTTCTCGACAACCGGTGTTGAGCCCTCTTCGATGGTGATGTTCATTCTCATCAGTCGTGGAGAGGGTCGTCATTGTGGTGGTGGAGTTGAGGCTTGTGGAGCAGCGCTCTGCGGCTGTGTTGGAGGTGATCAACGGCACGTGCCGGTATTGGCCCTTGCTGCGGTCATTCTGATCGCCCAAGGCGGGTGGACCAATGCACTTGCCCCATCTGAGGACCGCGCCACTGTGCACTCGTTCATCGGGCAGACACGCGTTTGGTCCCGGGATGCCCAGCCGTTACGGGCGGTGCTTGATGAGGACGTGCTCGGTGTAGCTGATGCCGTGCTCGACGGTGCGAATCAGACGGTCGGTCACGGTCCACCCCGCCGCCTCGTAGAAGGCGATCGCAGCCAGGTTGTCGACCCTCGCGTGCAACTCGAAGTCCGTGTGGCCGCTGGCGGCGATCATCGCCTCGCCCTGAGCGAGCAGGTGTCGGCCGAGACCCACGCCCTGGTGGTCTGGCTCGACGAACAGGTGGACGAGCTGGTGGCCGCTGACCGTGAAGTGGGCGATTGGCGTGCCATCGGCGATCGCGACCCGCGTCTCGAAGTCGGATCCGGGCCGGAACCACTCGTGGAGTTGTTGCCGGGTGCCTTCTGGGTCGGGGGCCTCAAACTCGTCGGCGCGTAGCTGCGACGAGTACGTGTTCCTGAAGCAGCGGTCGTGATAGTCCGCAACTGCATCAGCATCGTCCGGTGTCGCTGCGCGGATCTCGATCGCGTCCATGTGTCGATATTGACACGCAGGTGTTCGCCGAGACACGCCAACTCGGGCCCGGCGTCGTGATCGACCCGCTCCAGAAATGCTCAATCGGCAACACTGTCGCGGATGGAGGCCGTGACAGTTCGTGAGTTCGACGAGCAAGACCGAATGAACGTCATCGAACTATGGCGAGTCTGTGGGCTACTCCGCTCATGGAACGACCCGAACCTGGACATCGACCGGAATCTCGCTGTCGGTGATGCAATGTTCTTCGTCGCTGCTTTCGAGCGCGGTGTGATCGGTTCGGTGATGGCCGGCTACGACGGTCACCGCGGTTGGGTCAACTACCTCGCTGTCGATCCTGATCTGCAAGGCGGCGGGATCGGTCGCCTCCTGATGGAGCGAGCGGAGCAGCACTTACGCCAGGTCGGCTGCCCGAAGGTCAACTTGCAAGTTCGCGTTGGCAGCACTGGCGCAGTCGAGTTCTACGAACGTCTTGGCTTCACTGTCGACGACGTTGTCAGCATGGGCAAGCGACTCCTCGACGACACAACTTCGGACCGATAACGCTCACCGCAGGGAAGACGGCTGTCGGTCCGAGAACGGGGCGTAGGCGCTCGGCAGGGTGTCCAAGATCGCGCAGCAGAGCACCGCTTCACGAGCGGATCGCGGAAGTCTGTTCAACTCTTCGAGATGAAGTTCGTTGGCCATCGAGGCGGAACGCCCGACCCTGATTGTCATCCACGGCTTCACCCTCGACAGAACAACGAACGGGACCGGCCTGGTTGCTCATGTCCCGTCCCACCACGTTGAGTCCCTGGACGCCGGAAGCTGGCACAGCGAACAATTTGCCGGCGAGCGAGCACCTCTTCTCGCCGTACTCTGAGTCTGAGCCGCTGCGCAGGGTGGTGTTCGGATCAACGCGCAACGACCGACGAGCCGCGGAGCACCCACTCCTGCTGTTCCGGGTCGAGCAGCTTCAAGCGCTCACCGAATCTGTCGAGGACGGCACCGTCGATCTGGTCGGCACATCGTCGGTCACCGCCAACGCGGAAGAAGTCGGTCGGATCAGACCAGGACGAGTTGTCGGCGAAGGGTGCTGTGTTTTCGGCATTCGAGCGCATACGGTCAAACGAGGTGGCGACGGCCACTGCAGCGGTGAACTTGGGCGAGACATCGAGGTCGAGAAATTCAGCGATCCTGGCGATCTCGGACTGCGGATCGCGGCACAGATCTGAGTAGTGCACGAGTAAGACGTTGGGGTCGGTCCGCACACCCCAGCACGCCCGAATGGAATTGCAGAAGTCGCCCAACCCGTAGGGACCAGCTCCATCAGGTTCGATGTCGTTGTCGATCCACCATGCGAGGTACGCGGCAGGATCCGTCGGTGGCTGTTCGCGTGGAGGAACGTCAGGGAACCCGCTGGCCTCACCGATCATGGCTCTGACCCGGCTGTAGTCAACATTGTCTTGGTGGTCCCGGAATGACAGTGCGACATCAAGCGGGTGTCGGGCCATTGCGATGAAGGAAACATCGGTGGGATGTGGCACCCCGTCGAGGGGAGTGTGGGTCTTGATTGTTCGCCGGTGCGTTTGAGCAGCGAGCAGATCGAACACCTCGATGTCGGTGTGCGTGCGGGCATCGAGCCACGGCGACAGCGCGCTGATCGGCAGATCGAGGACGGTTGTGTCGAGGATGAGCATTGCCACGATGTGTTGCATCCATGTCGTCCCGCACTTGGATGGCGTCGAGATCACCGTGTCGCCTGGGCGACGCTCGAAGCGTCCCCACCGGCCGTTGTCGGACATGACTCCTGCGTA
>CAXMZV010000548.1:0-3453 GCA_964199985.1 Candidatus Ilumatobacter isfjordensis
AGCGCTGGTGATTGCCCCGTGGGCGAACAGTTCGTCGAGTGGCTCTTGGGTGATCAGGGGGATTGCGACCGCGGTCGCACCGACGAAGAGCAGCACGCTGCAGGCGAGAAGGTGTCGCGAACGAAACACGCGGTAGGAGTCGGAGAAGGCTGAGTCGACGATGACCTTCGTCGCTCGGCCTATCGCTGCGACCGAACACGCGACAACCGCTAACACGGTGACGGTGACGCCTGGAGCGGAGGCGTCGTACCAGGTTCCAATGTGGTGCGATATCCAGATGCCGGCGACTCCGGCGGTGAGGAGGCTGGCCTGCAGCCAGAAGTAGGTCGTGCCGGACAGTTGGATCCTCGGCTCGGTCGACATGGCGTATGCAGCTCCTGCCTACACAGTGGCTGTGTTTCGCCCGGGATGCAAACGGACCCCTCCGGAGAGGGGCCCGTTTGTCGTGTTGTCGAGATCGATGTCGACTCGATCCTCAGATGTCAGGCGTTTGCTGACACCAGGGTGGGCTCGTTGTCCTTCGACTCTGTGTCCTTGTCCTTCGAGCCGTTCTTCTCGCTCGAGCGAACGTGCCAGATGAACGCGGCACCCATCACCGTGGACACCAGACCGAGGCCGGCGAGCAGTGCTGCAACCCCGAGTGCGAGTTGCAGCGTGCTGTGCGTCGCTGCGCCCACACCGAGTTCGGCGACAAGTGCGTGTGCGGTGCCGCTCCACGCACCTTCGCGTGCCTGCCCATCGAGGAGGTCGGTGCGGTCGAATCCGGTCCAGTAGCGCCCGTTGACCGGAACCTCGTAGACACCTGGTTCCAGCACATCACCTTGATATGCCACGACAACACCGTTGTAGGTGCCGTCGGCACCGAGTTGCTCCGACGCGATTGCACCGCTGATGTCGTCTGCAGTCAGCACCACGCTCTGGGTGCCGTCCAGTGTGTGATGCGCGATTGTCGCCATCTGGAACATGTACTCGGTCGCGGTGTTGACGAGTGGATCGCTGGCGTCGAGGTCACCGTCGACGACCGGGAAGTTCCAGTCGTCCTGCAGGAGTACCATGATTGCTTCGGCGCCCTCAACGGTGCCGCGGTCGACGAGTTCGCCGTCCTCGTTGTAACTCAGCTCAACATTCTGGGCCTCGCTGAACGACTGCAGCGAGCCGTAGCCGGCCTGTACCTTGCTGTACGCGACGCCGGCCCCGACGAAATATCCGAGGCCGACGATGATCAGGAAGATCCCGAGCAGTCCGAATGGTTTTCTCAACATGACAATTTCCTCCAAATGGTTTCTTGCAGGCTTGTGATTTCTTTCACGAGCTCCTGTTGTCAATCATGGTCCTTGCGCTCGAAATCTTCAGGGCCGTTGGTCCCGAGATGACATCTTCGACTGGCGCAGTGACCGCTCTCCGAATTGTTCGCCCACGGTCGCGAGGATCTCAGGTGCGGATGATGCGGCGTTCGATGCCTTTGGCGACGGCGCCGGCGCGGGTGTCGGTGCCGAGCTTGGTGTAGATGTGTGAGAGGTGGGCTTTGACCGTCGCTTCGCTCACGAGGAGCTGCTTGGCCATTTGCTTGTTGCCGAGTCCGTCGGCGAGTAGCTCGAGGACATCGACCTCTCGTTCGGTGAGGAGCGGGACTGGGGAACTGGCGCGTCGGACGAGGGTCGCGGCCACGGTCGGGGAGAGCACTGTGTCACCTTGCGCGGTATCGCGAACAGCGCGGAAGACGTCGTCGGGTGGCGCGTCCTTGAGGAGGTAGCCGGTTGCGCCTGCGTCGATTGCGGCCAGTACGTCGGTTTCGGTGTCGTAGGTGGTGAGGATGAGTACTCGGGGAGGTGCCGGCAAATCTCGGAGTATGGCGGTGGTTTCGGCTCCGCCGGGTCCGGTGCCGAGGCTGAGGTCCATGAGCACCACGTCTGGTTGCGTGTCACTGACGACGTCGATTGCGGCTGCAGATTCGGCTGCCTCACCGACGACGAGGAGGTCCTCTTGGGTTTCGATGAGTGCTCGGATGCCGGCTCGCACCACAGCGTGGTCGTCGACGATGACGACTCGGATGTTCGGAGTTCGTTCTTTCATTGTGCTGGGGTGATCGGGATCGAGAGTGCGATGGTGGTGCCTTCGCCGGGTGTCGACTCGATCGCGAGTTGCCCGTTGAAGTGTTGGGCGCGGCTTCGGATTCCGGCGAGTCCGCGTCCGCGGGTGGGGTTGGGGGCGATGGTGTTGGCGTTGAAGCCGATGCCGTTGTCGCGGACGTCGAGCGACACTGAGTCGGGTTGGTAGGTCAGTGAGACGGAGGCTTCGCTGGCCGCAGCGTGTTCGACGATGTTGGCGAGTGCTCCGCGCACACTGCGGAGTAGTGCGGTGGATACGTCGGCGGGCATTGCTTGAGGTGCGCCGTGAACGTGCACGGTGACCGTCGTGTCCGTGTCGAGGGTGATGTCCTGGCCGGCCCGGTTGAGTGCGTCGATGAGTGACTTGTGGTCGCCGTTGTCGAGTTCGGCGGGTGCGAGGTCGTGGACGACGCGACGAACTTCGTCGAGGCTGGAGCGGGCTGTGCACGCCGCGTGGCGAACATGGTCGTGAGCGGCGGTTGGCCTGGTCGTCCATTCGCGTTCGGCGGCCTGGAGCAGCAGGTTGATGCTCGTCAGTCCCTGGGCCACGCTGTCGTGGATCTCGCGGGAGAGTCGTGTTCGTTCTGCGAGCACTCCAGCATGGTGTTGAGCGTCTGCAAGGTCGCCCTGGGCGTCGCGTAGGTCGTCGAGCAGGTCTTGTCTGGCCGCGGAGTCGCGCTCCAAGAGGCGGTAGGCGAGCACGGCAAGACCGGCGACGCAGATCGGGCCGGCAACGATCGTCGGGTCGAACTCGCCTTGCATCCGAGTCCACGCCACGATGACGGCCACAATCATCAGGCCGACGACGGCGCTTGCTTGACGGAAGCGCAGCACGCGAAGCGCGACAAACACCAGGGTCACGGCCACCCAGGAGAACGAGGGTGCCAAGAAGACCAGGACCATCCAGACAGCGACCAACGTCAGGCACCACAGCGGGGCAGCAATCGACGACGTCGATCGGCTCACCCACGGATATGCCAGGTAGACGACCAGCAGCAGCACCGCGCCGGCCATGATAACGGGTGCGTCGTCACCGAATCCATGTCCGATGAGGTACCGCCAGACCGACGTGACGGTGAGCAGCACGAGGGCAATGTGGAGCCAGACGTCGAGCCGCCCGGCATTCGCCAACATCCCCGTCAGCCGAGGTCGCGAGGGTGGGTCGTGCTCCATAGAACCTTGACGTTACGGCAGCGGTCGACGTGGTCGCATCAGCCGATCGGCTATCGGATCAGCCCCAATCGGCTCGCAGTTGTTTGGCCGGTTGCACGATGCGACCCCAAACGGCGTGTGGCCAAAGTGGAGTCTCAACCACGCAAGGAGACAACAATGAGACCATCCCTGA
>CAXMZV010000549.1:0-3452 GCA_964199985.1 Candidatus Ilumatobacter isfjordensis
TCGGCAGTACGTCACTCAGGCGGTCAGCTGATCGCCGACGGCCGGATTCCCATCCAAGCGATCATCGCCTCGATCGAGGCCGACGCAGACATCATCAAAGAAGGAGACTGACATGCCACTGAGACCAGCACGCCGCGCACGACGAGGAGTCATCGGCCACCCCGTCGCCAAGACCGCTGTCGTGGCCAAAGCGGTCACGCCAGGTCCGGCGCCGGTCGCCAAAGCCGCAGTCGTCGGCGCAGCGGTGACACCCGGTCGCCGTCGTCGACGACGAATCTGAGAGATTTCGCCGCCCCAACTCCCGCAGCTCGATCGCGGCGAGGCGACCTCGGCTTCGACGAGCCTCAAAGGTTCGCCGACGGCGGTCAAGTGACGGCGTGGAGCGTGAATTGATCGACCAGGTCGTGGCGGTCGTGCGCGGCCGCGAGCATCTGCGCGGACTGCAATCGCTCACGATGCAGGGAGCGCCCCGTCACCTTGGGTGAGACCGACGAGGAACCGCCGTAGCGCCTCGATGCGGTCGTCGTCGGTGGGCCTGCTCATGCCGCCACGTTACGCAAGCGTCGAGTGCGCGAATCCTGCAACGGTTCGAGTCGCGCGATCTTGCGCACCTCACCGCTCGCATACGTGCCTGATTGATGATGGACATGTGTTGCGGCGGTTGTCGTAGCGTCGATGGCGTCGGTCGGTTGGCTCTCTATGTGCCTGCCGCCTTCGGGTTGGCTTTGTATCGAACTGTCAGCCGGCCGGTGTCCATTGCCCGGGGTGTGGCTCGAAAGAGGCGCGAACAGATCGACTCGAATCAGGAGTGCTCACCTCGGTTCCATCATCGAGAGAAAGGCACTACTGCCATGACCATCACCATCGGGATCGACCCTCACAAGGCGTCCCATACCGCTGTCGCGATCGACAGTTTCGAGTTCGTCCTCGACGAACTCCGGATCGGGTCCTGCTCGACCCAAGCCGCCAAGTTACGCGACTGGGCCGACGGGTTCCGAGACGACCGAACCTGGGCGGTCGAGTCCGCGCAGGGACTCGGCTATCTCCTTGCTCAGCAGCCGATCGCTGCCGGCGAGACGGTCCTCGATGTCCCCGCGGTACGGGCGTCGAGGGTGCGGACGTTGAGTTCGGGTCGCTCGCAAAAGAACGACCCGAACGACGCCCGCTCGGTCGCGATCGCAGCGTTACGCGCGGACGATCTCGTCGAGGTGCTGCCCGACGATCACACCCGGATCTTGCGGTTGTTGGCGAAGCGGCATCGTGACCTGGGGCGGGCGAAGAACCGGGATTGCTGCCGGCTCCACGCCTTGTTGTTGGAGATGTTCCCTGGCGGCGCCGGGTTCAAGATGTCCTACATGACCAGGACGAACGCGCTGCTCGACACGTTCATCCCAACCACGTCGATGGGACGCCAACGTCTCGAGATCGCCCGTGATCTCGTCGAGGGGATCGAACGGCTGGGCGAGCAGATGAAGGTCTCCAAGCGACGCATCGCCGCCGCGATGATCATTGGCTACACCGGCAACATCGACCGGTTCCCCACCCGGCACCGCTTCGCGAGCTACAACGCAACCGCACCGGTCGAAGCGTCGTCGGGGCCGAAGGTCCGGCATCGGTTGAACCCTCGCGGCAACCGGCAACTCAACTACGCGATCCAGATCATCGCGATCAGCCAGCTCCGCCACGACAGCCTCGGTCGCGAGTTCTACGACCGCAAGATCGCCGAAGGCAAGACATCGAAAGAAGCGCTTCGAGCATTGAAGCGTCGACTCTCCGACGTCGTCTACCGGCACCTCGTGAGCGATGCCCAACGCAACCGCTGACGACCACAAGTGGGTCCGGGAGGACACCCAGGAACGACTCTGACTCCAGCGTGACCGGCTCTACATCCTGAACAGCCGGCTCTTCGGACAAGTCACTCCCGAACCCAACAACCAACGCTACGACCCTCGACCGAACTCGGCAAGAGGGACGCTTCAGCGCGCCCCGACCACCTCCCAAAACTGCCCCTTGACACAAAGAGGCTTCGATATCGGGCCGTTTCAGTCGACCGAGCGGATGCCCGATATGGGCGGACTCGAGAACGGTGCAATCGGAGCACGTTGAGTGGCCCCTCGTTCAGCGTCTGCGGCCACCGGCAACTTCTTGTGGTCCTGTAGTCGCCGCCGACCGGACCCACAGGACGGGGACAGCCAGGTCCGGGGTGATAGGGCGGATCACCCTGTCTCGGGTGATGCGGTCGGAGCGGCGGGTTGCGATCGTTTGAGACGAGTCCAACCAGCCAGGAGGCACCCGATCATGTCCGAGAACGAGATTGATGAGGAATCCGACGACCTCGATGAATTGCACCAGGGTGTTCAGCCCGATGACGTCGAGTACATGTTCGCCCAGACGGCGCGAGGCGTCTCGGTTGACGGCGGCAGGATCAGGCTCAACGGCGTGTCGCACGCGACGTTGTTCTTCTCGGATCGGCCGTATCGCCTGACCGGCCACATCCCGACGAATGACTTCATCGGCCAATGGGGCGAAGGCGATGACAGCTTCGCCAGCGAGCCACCTAATGCGCTGCTCTCGCTGTTCGAGGACGACTACGTCAACGATGTCGTCGTCGTGCTGACCGACCCAGTGATCAGCAACGGCGACTTGAGCTACGCGGTCGAGGTCACCGACGGCAAGCTCACCCCGTCGACCGGACCGGCCAGCCTGTTCATCGACATGATCGGCCGGCCGATGACCCCGATGTCGGTCGCTGGCGTGCGTCGCCGTGGTCGTCGTCGCGGCCGCCGGCGGACGGGCCGCCGCATGCGCTGACGAGGTTCTCGGGCCATCTTCGGCGCCCGCTGCCGCGATCGGGTACGGGGTGATCGCACGGATCACCCGGCTTGGGGTGATGTGGGCAGCGAGACACGTTGAGATCGTGAAAGCGGCGGGACCCGAGTTCGGTTCCCGTTCCAACAGAAACGGGAGCCTCATGACGACCGATATCGAGATGGCAGACAATCACGATGACGCTGGGTCGGCCGTCGAGCCGGAGATGGCCGGCCATCGGGCCAACAGCAAAGGCGTGTGGTCGCTCATCTTGATCGCCACGCTCGTCTTCGTCCTGAGCGCCGTGAACGTCTGGGTCAAGCGCCAGGTTCTCGACACCGACAACTGGGTCGATGCCAGCGCCGCATTGCTCGAAGACGACGACGTCCGTCGGGAACTCTCGATGTTCGTGGTGAACCAGCTCTACGAGTCGGTCGACGTCGGCGACGCGCTCGCCGAACGGCTCCCCGAGGATCTCGCCGGGCTCGCAAGTCCGCTCGCCTCGGTCCTTCGCGACTCGCTCATCGACGCCGTCGACACGGTGCTTCAGACCCAGGCTGTGCAGGAAATCTGGAGGGACGCCAACCGGCTGGCGCACGAGGCTGCCGTGGCGATCCTCAAAGACGACGTCGGGGCGGGGGTGA
>CAXMZV010000550.1:0-3451 GCA_964199985.1 Candidatus Ilumatobacter isfjordensis
CCACGCGTCGCGTGTTCCACAGTGGTCCAGCATTCAGGTTGGCGGTGTGGTTGCTCGCGATGGCCGTCGCCGTCGGCGCATTGTTGATGTGGGTCGATCCGTTCGACGGCATTGCCACATATGGCAAGCCGTTGAGCAACGTGATCGTCACCCTCGGCGCCATCGCCGCGTTGTTGGTCTGTCTGAGCGGCGGTGTTTTCGCGCTCGGGAACGCGTTGCGGGCGCGCCGCAATGAACGCGCATGGAACAGGTAACGGAACGTCATGCTTCGGGCAACGGTGATCTCCATTCTCCTTCTCGTCATCGCCGGGTTCAGCGATGACTCCGAGTCAACGACACGCGACGCCACCGACGAGAGACCGTCGGCCGTGGTGGTCGCCGCCGAAGAACACAGGTTTGTTCCTGCGACCGTGTCGACCCTGGGAGTAACGGAACTACGACTCGACAACGGGGGCGCGCTCGCCCACAACTGGACGGTTCTGGCAATGCCGATCGAGAGCGAGATGCAGCTCACAGGAGACATCGTGTTGGCTCGTGCCGAGACCGAAGCAGGGCAGTCGTCGACCGTCAGCCTCGCCGGGCTGACTCCCGGCACCTATCAAGTTGTCTGTTCGATTCCCGGGCACTTCAGCGCGGGAATGGTCGGAACACTCGTGATCCGGGAGAGGTGACCGGTCAGCGACCGCGACACTCGATGCACCGCTTGCCGATCATGTCGAGCGTGCCGGAGTGCTCGTCCCCCAAGATCGTCCCGATCCGCTCGAGCATGGCGGCTGGCGCGACGGGGCGACCGCAGATCTCGCAACTCGCCGTCGGCTCAACTCGCAGTTCGCGTCGACCGCGACTCCAGTCGTCAGGGTCGAACCCGGTGGTCAGCGCGATTGCTCCACGATCGATCTCGGGGCAGACGGTGACGCATTGGCCGCAGGCGACGCATTGGCGAGGATCGAAGTTGATGCTGACGGTGCCGCGATCGTGGGAGGAGTGCAGGGCGTCGGTCGGACAGACGTTGGCGCACATCTCACATGCGGTGCACGACGTGCTGTCGATGTGGATGCTGCCCACATCGATGTGATCGAGCACAACGAACCCTGGGTTGAGATGGCTGGCTTGTTGCAGCGCCGCGATGGCGCGTTGCGTCGACCCTGGATCGAAGATCCCCGATGAGACCGGTGTCTTCACAAGTGGGTCGTAGTCGTGTCTGTCGCCGGTCAATCGCGTGGCGTCGACACCAATTGCCGCCAGCACCTCTGCTGCCTCAGAGAGCGTCGCGGTCGTACGGTGTGACAGGCCGACCTCACATCCATTCTCTGCGCAGGTCATGGCCGTGACGGCACGGGCGCCGACGAGCAGGGGAGCCAGAAGCCATCCAACGGTCAGCATGCCGGTACAGGGCACTTCGACATCGTGCCATCTCGGCCTGAAGTCGGCGTGTCCGTCGCGACATACGAATCGGATGCGGCGCGGTTCCTGCCGCGACGCGATCGCCGCACGAACTTCGGCCTCGATCGCGGCCGGGGGTCGGCGCGGAGCGGCCGGGGGTCGGCGCGGAGCGGCCGGACATGATGCGGCAGAAGTCGATGGCGTCGAGCTCGAGCGACGGGCCACCGCTTCCTGTCGTGTCATCGCGCGAGGTTGTCGGTGCTGTAGGTCTCAAACTGGCGATCAGCCCCCGAACTCACGCCCAGATCCGAAGCACCACTTCACGCGGAAGTGACTGCGGGCGATGGCGGCGATCAACGGGCCAAGGGATCCGGCCAGGAATAGGGTCGACGGTCGTGAGCGAAACGACCGACCCGACTCCACCGACCGGGGCGACAGTGGATGGCCCGTCACCGCACGAGCACTACGGGTGTAGCTCGGTGGGCCTTTCCCCTGTCGGCACTGTCGTTGTTGCCGGAACGCCGGAAACGCTCCAGAACGTACGATGCGAGAGCGCCGCATCGAGCGCGCTAATGGCACTTACGCGAGCGGCCACCCACCCGGAAACGCGCGAACTGGCCGCCCGACTCAGCGGCCGAACCGTGGGCGCTCTGCGCTGCCGGATCTGCTCGGCCAGATGGCCCTCGCGGCGTGGCGATTATTGAACACTGCAGGAGGGCCGTTCTCGGGTGGCCCCGTGGAGTCGACGGCCGGGTTACCGAACCGCATTATCGGGCGCCCGCAACTGAAGTCTGATGACGTCAAGTGTCTGCTCGAGGACGTGGTCTCACATGCCGATCGACAACTGAGACGATTCATCGTTCCGCACCTACCCGCCGGCAGAGCCCCAGAATCGTCCGATAGCCGTTCCTAACTGAGACGCGCGGACGCCGGGGATTATCGAGTGCTCCGTCAGGGCCGTGGTGCTGCGGCCCAGCGGCGCTGGTCGTCGGGTCACAGCGTTCGCGTTATATGCGCTCGGCGGTAGTCGGTGTCGGATTCGCGTTCGATCGCAATGCCGGATCCTCCTCGGGGTAGACGTGCCGCGTCGTCGCGAAGATCGCGTACCCGACTTGGCCCAACCCGTGTTGGATCGGCGTGTTCAGAGGGCCGGGATGGCATGTCGAGATGGAGGGTGGGGCCGGTCGAGGTCCAGCGAGCGGGCGCGCACGGTTGAGATCCAGAACCGTGCGATCGCAGGTTGGTGCCGGTCGTCGTTGGGCCGCAGGACGACGACCTTTCAGAACGGCGAGGCGTCGTATCAGGACGTGCGATGTCAGCCGTCCGGCAGCAGGTGACGAACGACGTCGACCGCGGAATAGGAGTCGGCTCCGGGCGCAAGGAATTGGGCCACGTCTGCCACCTCGTCACCCGAGGTGATCAGCGTCGGCTCTGGAGTGCCGTGACGCTGAATCTGGCCGAGCCCTACGTTGGCCACGAGGGCGTTGCAGAGGCACTTCTTGCCAACCGTGTCGTCCACCACTCCGCCCTTGCGGACGTAATCGTCCGCCGGCTCGGCCGGGCATCGCCAACCGATCGCTCCGTCGTTGGTTCGATACGCCGTACGGAGATACCCCAACTCACAGCTCTCCCGCGTCCTGCCCTCGTAAACGTCGGCGTCCGAAAGCGTTCCATCCAACTCCACCACCTTGAACGGGAAGCCCGAAGGTGAGGCGAGCGGATCGGTGAAGACCGTCGCCCGGGCCTGTCGGCTCAGATCGAGCACGCGATGCTTGATGTCGGAGTCGAACCCCGATTCCTCACAGTACGCAAAGGCGGTTCCGACTTGAACCCCACTCGCCCCCAGCGCCAAAGCCTGGCGCACCCGATCGGGGTCTGAATAGCCTCCGGCCAACCAGAACGGAAGACCGAGGTCTGCGATGACCGCGAGATCGGGAACATCGCGATCTCCGTAGATCGGCTCACCAGCTTGGTTCAGCTCCAGCTTCCCGCGCGGTGGCGCGTTATGGCCACCCGCGGTCGGAGCCTCGATGATGAAGCCGTCGACCGGGACGTCAATCTTGCCGGC
>CAXMZV010000551.1:0-3449 GCA_964199985.1 Candidatus Ilumatobacter isfjordensis
CCACCTGCGCAGTCGGCAACCCATACTGCTCGGATGCGGAGATGTGCTCGACGAACGGTGTGATCGCGTCGCCGAGTTCGCGGCGTAGCGCACCAATCGCGTCGCCGAACGATTGCCCCCGCTCGAGTTGCCGGGCAGCCGCGGCGAATCCCGGTTGTGTCGGCGGGGGTCCTTGGCGACTGAGTTCGATGACGGTCTGCCGCGGCGTGGCACCGGCCTGCAGCAGCACGACAACGAGGTCCAGTGCATCGGGCAGGGCTCGGGCGAGTTGCTGCTGCGTGTGTCGCTGCCTCATGATTGGCAGGGCCCGGACGCCCCCGCCAATCGCAGCGGCGAGAGCCAGGCACAACACAGGACCGACGAGCCAGACAGCAGCGAGCAACACGGTCAGTCCTGCGGCGATCCTCTGAGTGCGGCCATTCAGAACGACGCGACGAGTGCGCTGAACATCTGTGTCGCTGCGGATCGAGCGCGGAACGCGTCCCCGGCTGACGACTCGGGAAGTGATCGCCTGGCCGGTGATGACGCACGCGATGGCGAGCCCGATCGCGTTCGTCAACGGTGACGCGGGGCTCATGCGATCTGGCCCGCCACGATGTGCCGCATCCACGCCCACCCACAGAGATTCAGCAGGAGCCCTGCGACGACGAGTAAGCCGCCGGAGGGGCGAAGCACGATGAGCCGCACGTCCGAGTCGGTCGCAACGAGCAGCGCGAGCATGAGCAGCGGGACCGCTGTGAGGACATGGGCACTCAGCCGTGCCTGCGCGCTCTGGGCTGAGCGTTCGTGCGCGTCCGCGCTGCGCAGTCGGAGAGCGGACGCGGCGCGGTCGATGGGTTCGGCGGCACTTCCTCCGTAGCCGGACGCGACGGCCAGCACGGACCAGACCAGGTCGAGTGCGTCGTGGCCCGATGCCGAGGCGGACGCAGCGATGGCGTCGGCGACCGATTCGCCGCGGTTGAGTGCTCGGCGCAGCGCGTCTGTCCGAGCTGACAGTGCGACGTGCGCCGGTCGCTCGTTCGCCAACACCCGTCTGAGAGTGTCGCCGGCGCGCAGCCGTCGAGCGATGGCGTCGCACCACATGGCCACCGCTTCTGGTGGAACCGTGCCGCGAGCGAGCCGGCGCTGCTGCGCGGAGGTGATCACCCGTCGGACCTTGAAGTTGGACCGAGTGAAGAACGACACGGCGCGCGTCGAATCGGGTGCAATCTCTGCTGTTCGTGCGCCCGGTGTTGCAATCCCGAGCAGCCCGACGATGACCACCAGCGCCAGCAATCCCGAGACCAATGAGCTGGTTGTCGTTGAACCCATGTCAGCGTCGCCGATGCAGCGGTGCGATCGGAACGAGCTCGCCATCGTCGAGCTGGGCCAGGGCTCTTGTCGCTGGCGTTCCGTCTGCGGACGTGTCGACTACTACCTCCGAGATCGATTCGATCTGGCGCCGACCGTCACCAGAGCGGGCGACGTGAATCACGACGTCGATCGATCGCGACAGTTGCTGGCGGATCGCGAGCATCGGCCAGGTCGGGGCTGCGCGAAGGACGAGCGACTCGAGCCGGTAGAGCGCATCGAGCGGGCCGTTGGCGTGGCACGTGGAGAATGAGCCGTCGTGGCCGGTGTTCATGGCGTGGATCATCCCGAGTACCTCATCGCCGCGAATTTCACCGACGACAAGCCGGTCCGGTCGAAGACGCAGCGCGGTGCGCACCAGCGCGGGGAGACCGATCGGGGGTGGCCCGTCGGGCGATGCAGCGCGGGCCTCGAGTCGCACAACGTGTTGGTCTCGGAGCGGCAGTTCCGCGGTGTCCTCGATGATCACGACTCGTTCCGTTCGAGGCAGGGTCGAAACGATCGACGCCAGCAGTGATGTTTTGCCAGATGAGGTGGCGCCAGTGACCACAACGTTGCATCGAGCGTCGATGACCTCCTGGATGAGTGACGTACCGCCGGTGTCGGTGTAGGCCTCGAGCGGACGACTGTTGGCGGAGAAGCGCCGAATCGACAGGCAGGTGCCGTCGACGCTGACCGGTGCAGCGACGGCGCACACGCGAGATCCGTCGGCAAGGCGCGCATCCACGATCGGCGAAGTGGGGTCGAGGCGCCGTCCGATTGGCGCCAGAATCCGCTCGATGATGTGCTCGAGCGGTTGACTCCGGAGTTGGCCGACTTGGCTCAGCGACCCTTCGCGATCGATCCAGATGTCGTTGCCGGCGTTGACCAGGACCTCGTCGACGGTGGGATCTCGGACCCAATGGTCGAGTTCTCCGATGCCTGCCAATCGGGCCAGAGCGGCGTCAGCCACGCGCTGCTGTTCGTCGACGTGCTCGAGCGGAATGACGCGCCGCACTTGCTCGTCGACGAGGAGCCGGAGGTCGGTCGACTCGCGCGACCCGCCCGTAGTGTGTTCGAGCATTTCCGCGGCTCGGCGGAAGACCAGGTCGACCGAAGTGTCGCGAGCCTCGGTCGTGGTCATGCGGCGGCTCGGCGGAGACTGCGACGGATGGTGAACGGCGGCCGACTCATCAGCAGGCCAGCGTCGACGGCACGAGCCACTCGCGGGTCGATCAGCAATCGGGTTACGACGGGCGCGGCCGTTGATCGCTCGACGTCGCGAACGCGCAACGATCGGCCTGGCTCGTCGACGAGCACCACCCCGGTGGGCCGAACAGCACCGCGGGCAGCTTGCCGGAGTGAGAGGTAGCACGGGCGGGTGATGAGCCAGCGCCGTTCAACACACGCGGCGAGGGCTGTTGCCGGGGCGCCGGTTCCGCCATCGATCCAGACCTCGCCCCCAGCCTGCTGTGCCCAGGCCTCGAGCCAGGCGCCGAGTGCGCGCCATCGGGCAGGGGCGGGGTCGCCAGGTCGACTCACCGCTGACCGGTGATGCTCGCGGTAGGGGAGCAGCACCGTCAGGTCGTCGATGGCGACCAGCAGATCGTCGAGTTGAGTGGGTGCACCGTCGGAGTCGAGCCAATCGGCAACGCCGGGACGGTCGGGCTCGGCCATGCCCAGCACGGCCGGAACGTCGCCGGCCAGGTCGACGAGCAACGCTGGCCGCGTCGATTCGAGCGCAAGCGTCGTGGTGACAACGGTGGTCCCCGAGCCGCCTTTGGCGGCCCAACAGAGTGTGATCATGTGAGTTCCCCTGGAGTGTTGAGCGAGTCCATGGGGAGGAGCCGGACCACGCACGCTAGAGGTCGCCCCCGACCGGCCCACTGCTGCGACGAACTCAGTCCGCTCAGCACAGCATTCCGCCGCTGAGCAGGCAGAGTTCGTCGCCGAGCGAAGCTCACAACCGCCTCGACCACCGGTCGCGCGTCAATCGGCACTAGCGTCGATATCGGAGATGTCTGGGTACCTGGTGGGCTCCGCCGCCTTCAAAGCGGTTGGGACGGGCGATCCCCGTCCGGCGGGTTCGATTCCCGTCCATCTCCGCCAACGGGTCCACG
>CAXMZV010000552.1:0-3448 GCA_964199985.1 Candidatus Ilumatobacter isfjordensis
CCGCCCGGTGTCTTGAACACCGTGCACGGGGTCGGTGAGTCAGCGGGCAAGGCGCTGACCGAACATCGGCTCATCAAGGCGATCGCCTTCGTCGGTGAGTCCTCGACGGGCTCGATGATCCAAGCCCAGGGTGCGCCAACGCTCAAGCGCGTGCACTTCGAGCTCGGCGGCAAGAACCCGGTCATCGTGTTCGACGACGCCGATCTCGATCGGGCGCTCGACGCCGTGATGTTCATGATCTACAGCTTGAACGGCGAGCGGTGCACGTCCTCGAGTCGACTGCTGCTCCAGTCGTCGGTTCACGACGAGTTCGTCGCACGCCTGACAGAGCGCGTCCAGGCGCTCAAGGTCGGACACCCGCTCGACCCGTCGACCGAAGTTGGACCACTCATTCACCCGCGTCACTGCGCGAAGGTGCGCAGCTACCGGGCGAAGGCCGAGGCCGCTGGTGCATCGGTCGTCGTCGGTGGCGGTGCATCATCGGACCCCGACTCGTACTACGTCGACCCGATGCTGTTCACCGACGCACGCAACGACATGGACATCGCCCAGGAAGAGATCTTCGGCCCGGTACTCACCGTCATTCCGTTCAGCGACGAGAACGAAGCGGTGCATCTGGCCAACGACATCGAGTACGGCCTTGCCGGCTATCTCTGGACCGGCGACACCGGGCGTGCCCAGCGTGTCGCCCGCGACCTCGATGCCGGGATGGTCTGGGTCAACAGCCAAAACGTCCGGCACCTCCCCACGCCGTTCGGAGGGTCGAAGGCCAGTGGCATCGGGCGCGACGGTGGCCCCGAATACAGCTTCGAGTTCTACATGGAAACGAAGAACATCTCCATCGCCTACGACTCGCACAGCATTCCGAAACTCGGCCAGATCTGATGAGCCTGACCCTCTCGGCGGACCAGATCGCCGTGCTCGCTGCTGAGCACGAGCAGGCCCGGGTCACTGCGCTGGCGTGTGATCCCGTGACTCGGCGGTTCCCCGACGTCACGTTCGAGGACGCCTATGCGATCCAGGCAGCGTGGGTCGCCCTGCAGGTGGCCAACGGTGCCACGATCAAAGGCCACAAGATCGGTCTCACGAGCCGGGCGATGCAGATGGCGATGAAGATCGACGAGCCCGACTTCGGTGCGCTGCTCGACGACATGTTCATTCCCAGCGGCGGCTCGATCGCAGCGGCCGACCATCTCGACCCGAAGGTCGAAGTCGAGTTCGCCTTCGTCCTCGCCACGGACCTCGTGCCTCATGAGTTGGGTCGTGACCTGACCGTCGACGACGTGTACGCAGCAACCAGCCACGTCGTGCCCGCGCTCGAGCTGATCGATGCGCGTTCGTACCGCGTGCACCCTGACGACGGTCGTACTCGGACGGTTCTCGACACCATTTCTGACAATGCGGCCAACTCGGGCATCGTCGTCGGTGCCGAGCACGTGTCGGTCGCCGAGGCACGCAACGGTGACTTGCGATGGGCCGGAGCGATTGCCTATCGCAACGGCGTGGTGGAGGAAACGGGCCTCGGCGCGGGTGTGCTCGACGACCCAGCGATGGGCATCGTGTGGCTTGCCAATCGGCTGCAGCGCATCGGTATTCCCCTGGTCGCCGGCGAGACCATCCTGGCTGGGTCGTTCACCCGACCCATCGACTGCCGTCCAGGCGACGAGTTCCGCGTGGACTTCGGCTACCTGGGCACGCTCGAACTGAACGTCACCTGAGGACAACGACATGCAGACCCAACTCTTCATCGCAGGCCAATGGCGGGACGGCTCGACCAACGAGACGATCGCCGTGACTGACCCGGCCACCGGCGAGCACATCGCCGATGTCGCCTCCGCAACGCCCGCTGACGCGACCGCTGCGTGCCAAGCCGCGCACGAGGCGCAAACCGCTTGGGTCGTGACGGCTCCCCGGGCGCGGGCCGAAGTGCTCCGTCGGTGCTGGGAACTGATGATGGCGAATCAGCAGGAACTGGCCGAGCTGATCATCCGCGAGCAGGGCAAGCCGATGGCCGACGCCCTGGGTGAGGTTGCCTACGCGGCCGAGTTCTTCCGATGGAACTCCGAAGAGGCGGCACGCATCCGAGGGAGCATCTCCACGGCGCCATCCGGAGCCAATCGGATCATCGTCCACCATCCGCCCGTCGGTGTCGTTGTCATCATCACGCCGTGGAACTTTCCCGCTGCGATGATCACGCGCAAGCTCGCGCCGGCCCTCGCCGCCGGCAACGGTGCAGTCATCAAGCCCCCGGCCGAGACCCCGCTCACCGCACTCCGGGTTGTTGAGATCCTGACCGAAGCTGGTGTCCCCGGCGGACTGGTCAACGTCACCACGACCAGCGATGCGGGTGCGTGGTTTGACGCCGCTGTCGACCATCCGGCGACGCGAATGGTGTCGTTCACTGGTTCGACCGCCGTCGGCCAGAAGCTGCTGAAGCGAAGCGCTGATCGGGTGCTCAAGACCGTCATGGAGCTCGGTGGTAACGCACCCTTCATCGTGTTCGACGATGCCGACATCGACGCCGCCGTCGCCGGCGCGATGACCGCCAAGATGCGTCATTCGGCCGAGACGTGCACCGCCGCAAACCGCTTTTTCGTGCACGCCGCCGTCGAGGTTGAGTTTACTGAGAAGTTTGCGGCAGCCATGGCCGCCGTGCAGATCGGCAACGGATTCGAGGACGGCTCGGAATGTGGGCCGCTCATCCACGAGCAGCAACTCGACAAGGTTGCTGCCCTCGTCGATGACGCGGTGGCTGCGGGCGCTGAGGTCGTGACCGGAGGCCACCGCATCGATGGCCCCGGCAGCTTCTTCGCGGCAACCGTGCTGCGCAATGTCTCGCCGGACTCGCCGATCACTCGCGAAGAGATCTTCGGGCCGGTGGCACCGATCATCACCTTCACCGACACCGACGAGATGATCGAACAGGCCAACGACACCGAGATGGGTCTCATGGGCTACGTGTTCACGCACGACCTGGCGAAGGGGCTTGCGGTCAGTGAGCGCATCAAGGCCGGCATGATCGGGCTGAACCGCGGCGCGGTCTCCGACCCGGCGGCACCGTTCGGGGGCATGAAGCAGTCCGGACTCGGTCGCGAAGGTTCGACCGAGGGCATCTACGAGTTCTGCGAAACCCAATACATCGCCACCAACTGGTGAAGGCAGGTAGATCTTGCGCCCCATGTGCGCATGATCCACATGCCTTCGGCTGATCTGAGAGGTGATCGGTGAGAATGGCGGGATGAACGACACCGAGCTGTTGCAGGAAGCCGCCCGTCTGGCGGTCGAGTACGTAACGAGCACCGATGACCGCCCCGCGACGCCCGGCGCAGCAGCGCTTGCCGGACTCGATGCGTTCGACGAGCCGTTGCCTGACGGGCCGACAGATCCGTCCGACGCGCTTCGCCTGCTCAGTGAGGTGGCCGACCCGGCGACGATGGTGTCGACCGGG
>CAXMZV010000553.1:0-3447 GCA_964199985.1 Candidatus Ilumatobacter isfjordensis
CACCTGCAAGCCGGCGTCCATCCGGGCACCAGCGCGATCAACCCCCTCCGGGCCGATTGACCACTCCCCCAACGCCACTCCACAACGCCAGTCCGCCGATACCCGTTCGGCGCGGCAGGTGAATCGCTGCGGCTCCGAGCTGTACTGTCGCGAGCAATGACGACGACACCGCTGCAGGACTCGACGTTCGCTCTGTCACGGCTCCTGCCGTCGAAGGCGCACGCCGACGTCCGCGAGTTCGGCGAACGCACCGTGGTGTGGGTCGAATTCGAGGACTCCGACGAATTGATCCGCCTCACCTCGGGGACCTCGTCGCTCCTCGCTGTATCGATCGACACCGCACTCGATCAGCGCATCCCCCTCGTGATCGTGATGTCGTGCGCTGGCGCCGACATCGTCGAGGGCATCCCGGCGCTCCACGGCTGGGGTCTCGTGGCCGCCGCACTCACGCGCTGCTCCGGTGTCATCCCGACAGCGATCATCGTCGACGGACCGGCCGTGTCCGGACCAGCGCTCCTGCTCGGAATCGCCGACATCGCCGTGATGACCGCTGAAAGCTACGCGTTCGTGCAGGGCCCCACGATGGTCGAGCAGTTCACCGGTGTCGGGATCGACATCGACGAACTCGGTGGCGCGGCGAATCACGCCCGGTACACCGGCGTGCCATCCGCAGTCGTCGCAGATCGGGCGGCGGCAATCGAGACGGTCGAAACGATTTTGTCGTACTTGCCGAACCACGTCGACGAGGAGCCACCCCGTTGGCCGAACGACGATCCGGCTGACCGACTCTGTCCCGAGGCCGGCGCACAGATTCCCGAGTCGTCCACCGGCAGTTACGACGTCCGCAAGGTCGCCGCCGCCATCGCCGACGAAGACTCACTCTTCGAATTGCGCGACCGCTGGGCAGCCAACGTCGTCACCGCCTTCGCCACCATCGACGGCCGACCAGTCGGCATCGTCGCCAACCAGCCGATCTCGCTGGCCGGCACGCTCGACATTCCAGCGTCACAGAAGTCGGCACGATTCGTCGCGTTCTGCGATGCGTTCAACCTGCCGATCATCACCTTGGTCGACACCCCGGGCTTCTACCCCGGCAAAGACCTCGAGTGGCGAGGCATGATCCGCCACGGCGCCCAACTCGTGTTTGCCTACGCCCGAGCCACAGTGCCTCGCATCTCCGTCATCTTGCGCAAGAGCTACGGCGGCGCCTACATCGTGATGGACTCCAAGACGATGGGCAACGACCTCTGCCTGGCATGGCCGTGGGCCGAAATCGCCGTCATGGGAGCTGGACAGGCCGCGGCGATTCTCGCTCGCCGGTCAACACCTGAAGAGAAGGCCGAGTTCGAACGTGACTACGCCGAGCGCCTGCTCAACCCATACGTCGCTGCCGAGCGTGGCTTCATCGACGCAGTGATCGACCCAGCCCACACACGCGCCGAGATCTCGGCAGCGCTGGCGGTACTGGAAGACAAGCGCGAGCTGCTCGTCGAGCGTAAGCACGGCAACTCACCGCTCTAACGCTCCCCTCACGTCACCGCTGACATCGTCGAGTTCAGAGGCCGCATCCGGTGCTGGCGACTGCCACGAGTGATCCGCCGGTGAAGCTGTACATCTCGACGACCGAGCTCTCCCAGAATGAACTGCGCAGCACGACTTCCATCACTGCGTCACCGTTGAGATCCGCAACCCCAAGCACCCCACCGCTGCCCATCGTCGGGAAGTCGGTGGCGGGTTCCGGGTAGTGCTCGAACAGCACATCGTCGACGACGTCGCCGGCGGCGGTCGGGTAACGCGCGAAGACGATCGAGAAGTCGCCGGGCGTCCCAAACCCTCCCTCTGTGATCTTCTCGAACGTGACGAGCACTTCTTCGACGCTGTTCCCGTCGAGGTCAGCGCGGACTGCCTGCACCACGTCACCTCCGGATCCGTCCACCCCAGCGGCAGCGGCAATCGACTCACCGATCGCTTGATACTCGACGACGTCGAGACCGACCTGCTCAACCGGGTGCGGCTGGATGTCCCAGTCCGTTGCGACCGCCACCGAGTTGTAGCCACGGCTGGCGGCGATCTCGCCAACGGTGACCGGGAGGTCGAGCTTCGGTCCCATGCGTTCGTCGACGCACACGAAGTCGTCGACGCCATACGCCAAACCAGTGAGCGGCGCGTCGAGACCCAGGCTCGTGACCGAGACGGCGTCGAAGTCCGACGCTGGTGGCGCCAGCTCGTTGCCCTCGGCGTCGAAGTCTGCTTGTTGCCAGGCGCTCCCGTCCCACGTGGCCAGCGCCGGCCACGCACCTCCGGAGTCGTTGCCGACGTACACAACGGTGGTCGCCGCAGTCGGTGCGCTCAGCACCGGAGGAGGCGCAGCGGTCGCTGGAACGGTCGCAGCGGCGGCGGGAGGATCACTGGCCGGCGGCGCCGTCTCCGCGGGATCGACCGCTGGGTCCTCCGTCACTGGCGCTGCTGGCTCGCTCGATGCGGGCGTCTCGGTACTGACCGGAGCGGTGGTGGTTTCTGCTCCGGGAAGCGCTGCCTGAGAGTCGGTCGACCCGGAACAGGCGGCAAGTGCCAACAAGCAAGCGCTGGCGAGAACGGGAATCGCTGGACGAGCGGTCATGGGTCAACTTTCCCACGGCAAGACCCCACAATGCAGCCGTTTTTGAGCGGCGTCTGAGCTCACATGCCATCTCAGCTGGTGAGACCTTCTCGCACGGGTTGGAGCACTCGCACCGACCGCGAGTACCTTGAAGCGTTCGGACGGGGCGACCCTCTGCCCGACACTTCATCATCGTTCGAGCCCGGAGGAAGCCATAGTGCCCGAAACCATCACCATTACCGACGACCGCACTGGCAAGACCGTCACGGTCCCCATCGAAGGTGGTGTTTTTCCGTCATCGGCTCTGCGTGAGCTGGACCCGACGCTGTACTGCTACGACCCGGCCTTCCTGTCGACTGCGTCGACGAAGTCATCGATCACGTATCTCGACGGCGCCAACGGCATCCTCCGGTATGGCGGTTACCCGATCGAGCAGTTGGCCGAGAAGTCCACCTACCTCGAAGTTGCGTACCTGCTGCTCAACGGCGAGTTGCCGAACGAGGCACAGCTGACCACGTGGACCCACGACATCACGCACCACACGTTCATCCACGAGAACATGCGCAAGAAGTTCGCTGAGGGCTTCCACTACGACGCCCACCCGATGGGAATGTTCGTCTCAGCGATTGCGGCGCTCGGCACGTTCTACCCCGGCTCGAAAGAGGTCGACGATCCTGAGCAGCGCGCCATCCAAATTCGCCGCCTGATTGCCAAGAGCCCCACCATCGCTGCGATGTGTTACAAGTTCTCCGTCGGCCTGCCGTACAACCAGCCGAGCAACAATCTCTCGTACCCGGCCAACTTCCTCAACATGATGTGGAAGATCGAGGACTACGAGATCGATCCGG
>CAXMZV010000554.1:0-3445 GCA_964199985.1 Candidatus Ilumatobacter isfjordensis
TCCCGTTCCGGTCCGTCTCAGGGACTGGAAAGAGGTCTACGAGCCGTTCGACGCAGAAGCACTGAACCATCAGGCTGGTCGCTGCATGGACTGCGGTATCCCGTTCTGCAACAACGGGTGCCCGCTCGGGAATCTCATTCCCGACTGGAACGACCTCGTCTACCGCAACCAGTGGCACAACGCGATCGAGCGCCTGCACGCCACAAACAATTTCCCCGAATTCACCGGTCGGCTGTGTCCTGCGCCATGTGAGTCGGCGTGCGTGCTCGGCATCAGCGAGGACCCGGTCGCCATCAAGCAGGTCGAGGTCGAGATCATCGATCGCGCCTTCGACGAGGGTTGGGTGACGCCGCAGATTCCGTCGGTTCGCACCGGCAAGCGGATTGCCGTCATCGGATCGGGGCCAGCGGGTCTCGCTGCTGCCCAGCAGTTGACGCGCGCCGGCCACGACGTCGTCGTGCTCGAACGGGCCGACCGCATCGGCGGCCTGCTGCGCTATGGCATCCCCGAGTTCAAGATGGAGAAGCGGCACATCGATCGTCGCCTCGAACAGATGGAAGCCGAAGGAACCGAGTTCCGGACCAGCGCCGTCGTCGGGGAGAACGTCGACATCGAGGTGTTGCGAGCCAGCCACGATGCCGTGGTGCTCGCTTGCGGCGCGACGGCATGGCGTGACTTGCCCGTGCCGGGACGCGAGCTCGGCGGGATCCATCAAGCGATGGAGTATTTGCCGGAGTCGAATCGGGTCCAGCTCGGCGATCAGGAGCAGTCGCCGATCGATGTGAACGGCAAACACGTCGTGATCATCGGTGGCGGCGACACCGGCGCGGACTGTCTCGGAACGGCACATCGACAGGGTGCTGCGTCGGTGACGCAGCTCGAGATCATGCCGCGGCCGTCCGACGAGCGGAATGACGATCGCAACCCGTGGCCGCAGTTCGCCATGGTCTACAAGGTCACCAGCGCTCACGAAGAGGGCGGTGAACGGCTGTACAGCGTCAACACCGAGCGGTTCGTCGACGACGGGAACGGCCGGGTCACGGCGCTCAAGCTGCACGAAGTCGAGTTCATCGACGGCAAGTTCGAGAAGGTCGCAGGCACTGACCGCGAAATTCCTGCTGACTTCGTGTTCCTGGCGATGGGCTTTGTCGGGCCGGAGAAGGGCTCGTGGCTCGACGAACTCGGCGTGGACTACGACGCACGCGGCAATGTGATGCGTGACGACAATTACATGACCAACCAACACGGGCTGTTCGTGGCTGGCGACATGGGCCGGGGGCAGAGCCTGATCGTGTGGGCGATTGCCGAAGGTCGTGCAGCAGCCGCGGGTGCCGACGCCCTGCTGATGGGCGAGACGACGCTGCCGCGGCCGATCGCGCCGACCGAACGTCCTCTGATGTGAGACCGATGTGAGTGACGGGTGCGACCCTGCCAACAATGGCCTGATGAGACCACGTACGCTGCCCTCATGGGTTTGAAGAACATGGGCAAATACGGTCGGATGAGCGTGCTGACGTGGCCAATTGTGGCTGGCGCGCTGGTCCTCGCGAGCTGTGGCAGCGATGCGACGAGCGGCGCGACGGCATCGACAATCAACCTCGACGCCACCAACTACATCGTCAAGGATCCGGTCACGACCACGATCGCTCCGCTGTCGGGCGAGGAAGGCCTGGTCGGCGGCTCGCAGACGTATGTGGTCCAGTCGGGTGACTACGCCATCAAGGTCGCCGATCAGTTTGGCGTTCCGCTCGAGGATCTTCTGAACTTCAACGGCTGGGCGACCGGCAACGAGTTCCCGTTCCCCGGTGAAGAGATCAAAATTCCGCCGGGAGGGACAACGCAAGCTGTTGCAGTCGTTGTCGCCGGCGACGAGGTCGTCGTCGTCGCTGGCGAAACGATTCCGGACACTGGCTCCAATTGTGAGCCCGGGTCGTACACGATCGAAGACGGTGACAACGCCCGCTCGAAGGTCGCCAACAAGTTCGACGTCACCGTCGACGCGCTTGATGCCGCCAATGCCGGAACAAACGGGTACTCAGCGTTTTACCCCGGCCTGAAGATCGTGATCCCCGCCAAAGCCAACTGCTAGTCGGTCGGCGCCCTCACAAACCCTGGAAGATGTAGTTGTGCTGGACCACGTGGTCCATGCGCGCTGACGGGGCGGCGGAGTATTGGTGGCCGGGGTAGAGGATCGTGTCGCCGGGGACCTTGGCGAGTCGCTGCAGGCTCTCGATCATCTGCTTGCCGTTGGAGCCGGGGAGGTCGGTGCGGCCACAGCCGTCGAGGAACAGCGTGTCGCCAGCCACGAGCTTGCCGTCGACGAGGAAGCACTGGCTGCCAGGTGTGTGACCGGGTGTATGCAGCAACGTGATGTCGATCGCGCCGACACTGAGCACGTCTCCGGAACCGTGCTCGACCAGGTGATCAGGGCTGACGTGGGTGGTCTTGCGGACCCACTCGGTCTCGTCGGCCTGAATGTGAATCGGGCAGTCGACCGTGTCGAGCAGCGACGCGATGCCGTCGATTTCCATGCCCATCATTGAGCCGCCGATGTGGTCGGGGTGATAGTGGGTGGCGAGCACGCCGGTCACGGTCATGTCGTCGGCTGCCACGACGTCGACGAGTTCAGCAGGGGAGTAGGCAGGGTCGACGAGCACGCACTCGCCGGTCTCGCGGTCGCCGATGGCGTAGACGAAGTTGACCATCTGGGTGGCGAGCTGGTCGCCGTGGGCGAAGTCGCGTCCCGACAACAGTTGGCGGAAGTACAGACGGTCGTTGTTGGCGGCAGGTGCATTCTCGGTCACGTCGCCAGCGTACGCTGAGTGACCTATGAGCCTGCAGGCAAGCAACACTCTCATCCGTTACGGCGTCGTCGGCACCGGAATGATGGGCGTCGAACACATCCAGAACATCCTCGCACTCGACAACTGCGTCGTCACCGCCGTTGCCGATCCACACCCCGAATCGCTCGACTGGGCGCAGGCTGCGGTGGGAGAGGACACGCCGCTGGAGAAATTTGCCACCGTCGAAGAGTTGATCGAATCGGGCCTCTGTGATGCATTGGTGATTGCATCGCCCAACTTCACGCATCACGACATCCTCGTGCCGGCAATCGAGTCCGGCCTCCATCTCCTCATCGAAAAGCCGCTCTGCACCACACTCGACGACTGCCGAAAGATTACCGACCTGGTGGCGACGAGGCCTGCCGAGCAAGTGATCTGGATGGGCCTCGAGTACCGGTACATGCCGCCGCTGCAGCGGTTGATGGCCGAGATCGAGGCGGGCACCACCGGCAACGTGAAGATGGTTGCCATTCGCGAGCACCGCTTTCCGTTCCTGGTCAAGGTTGACAACTGGAATCGGTTCAGCAAGAACACCGGGGGCACGCTCGTCGAGAAGTGTTGCCACTTCTTCGACCTGATGATCCAGGCCACCGGGAGTCGGC
>CAXMZV010000555.1:0-3443 GCA_964199985.1 Candidatus Ilumatobacter isfjordensis
GGACGGACCGGGCGCACGTCCGAACTCGAGCGGCTCACACCGCGTGAGCACGAAGTGCTTGGCCTCATGGCCGAAGGCATGTCGAACGCCGGCATCGCTGAACAGCTCGTCGTGTCACTCGGCGCTGTCGAAAAACACATCTCGAACGTCTTCAGCAAGCTCGACCTCCCCCAGATCGAGCACGCTCATCGTCGGGTGCTTGCGGTGCTCACCTTTCTCAACAGTCGCTGACAGCCCGCATCGACGGCCATGCTTCCTGCTGGCAGACTGTCGCCATGCAATCGCGTCACTCGGACTTCAAGCGGAAGATGGTGCTCTTCGCCTTGATGGTCCTTGTCGTTGCGCTTGTGGCCTCGACCGCGTTCGCACACACGGGCCTGAGTTCGTCGTCGCCTGCAGAGGGCCAGGCGGTCGACGGACCGCTCGACACGATTTCTCTTTCTTTCACGGGCACGCCGATCGCTGACGATGAGAGCGTTGCCGTGGCCGACGAGGCGGGCACCACGATTCTCCCCGTGTCGGTCGTGCAGACCGGCAACGACGTCGTCGCGACGTTCGATCCGCCACTGGCTGCGGGTTCGTATGCACTGGCGTGGCGCGTGCGCGCTGACGACACCCACTTCGTTGATGGCACGATTTCGTTCGGCGTCCTGGCAGCATTCGTGCCTGCACCGACGACGAGTGCGGCACCTGAATCGGCTGACACTGCCTCGAACACCGATCTCATCGAGTCGGGGGCGCCCGCCTCCGAGGACCAGCCGCCAGTCCAACCAGACAACGACACGGCTGTCGCGGCACCGTTCGCGCCCGTGTTGGGCGATGGTTCTTCCGATGAAGGTGAGGGTGTGACACAGATCGGCCGACTGCTCGTGTTCCCGGCAGCGGTCGCTGCGATCGGCATGATCATTTTTGCGGCGTTCGCGTTTGCCGGTCGCCGAGAGGAACTCGGCACGCTGATCCGAGCGGTCCGGTGGATGGGCGTCGCCGTGCTGCTCGGGGCAATCATCGAGCTCGTCGGTTTGGCGTCGCTGCTCGGTGGATTTGGTGAGACGGTCGGCGATAGCGCCGGACGTGCATCACTGGCCCGACTCCTCGGTGGTGGTCTCTTGGTCGTTGGCTTCAGTGCTGTTGCGGGTTCATCGTCCAAGCCGCTCGCTCGGTCGCTCTCAGCAGCGGTCGCCGAGCACCCGAACGTCGACATCGCGCTTTCGTCGCCACCATCGACCGAGGTCCGATGGCGACCGGCTGGGATCGACGCGCTCGGCTTGCTGGGAGCCGGACTCATCACTGCGTCGTTTGCATTCGACGGCCACACGGTGAGCCGCGGCCCGCGAGCGCTTCACGCGCTGGCGAGTGTGCTGCACGTCGCGGGCGCAGCGGCATGGGCCGGCGGCCTGATCGCTCTTGCGGTGGTGCTGTGGCGCCGTCATCACGACGGAGTTCCGTCGTATGCACTCGAAATGGTCGTGCGGTTCTCCGTACTGGCGATGGTGGCACTCGCAGTGACGGGCGTGGCGGGCGTCGCGATGGCGCTGTTCATCGATACTGATCTGCTCGGATATGCCAGCACGGATTGGGGTCGCCTGATGATCCTGAAACTCGTGCTGGTCGCCGCCGCCGTGGTGCTCGGCGCGTACAACCACTTCCGAGTGTTGCCAGCCCTGACTGCTGAACCGAACAACTTCGCAATCGTTGCCATGACGCGACAGACCATCACTGTCGAGGCCGGACTGGTCGTTGCGGCAGCGATCGTGACCGCCGTGCTGGTCGCTGCTTCGACCCTCTGACCCGAACCCTCTGACTGCGCTGCGCTCGAACTCGATCGAGCGCTTGAGTTCAGGCGGGTTGCATCTCTGCGGCACGCTTCTCGGCGTAGCGCTTGGCGACGCGTGCGCTGGTGGCCATCCGCTTCATCAGCTTCTCTTGAGCCGCAGCGCCTTCGCCGGACAGGCCGCTGATGTTGGCCGCGTCCCATTGACGGAGAACGACCGGAGCGAGGATCTGGTCATGGTGGATCTGCAGGTCGTAGATGCCGGCCTTGGCGATCGCCTTCGCATGACGCTCGAAGTCAGGGATCCCGGTGCCGGGCATCGAGAAGTGGCGGACCTGCTTCTCCATGGCGATCATCATCGTGTTCGGATCGACCGCGATGGCGGCCGCTGCGAGGTCGCGGTAGAAGAGCTGGTGCAGGTTCTCGTCGCTGCCCACGCGCTTCATCACTTCGGAGCCGACCGGGTCGCCGATCTGGGCGCCGGTGTTGCGGTGCGAGATGCGTGTCGCCAGTTCCTGCAGTGCGAGGTAGATGAATCCTTCGTGCGTGGTGTCGGGGTCGGGCGTTTCGCCCTTGCTGACCTGCACCATGCGTGACCGTTCGAGCTCGACGGGGTCGATGGCACGAGTGACCATGAGGTAGCCGTAGATCGCCATTGAGTGGCGACCTTCCTCCGCGGTCCAACGGCGAGCCCACGTTCCCCAGGCACCATCCTTGCCGAACATTCGCTCGACGGATCGGAAGTAGTAGGGCAGGTTGTCTTCTGTGAGGAGGTTCACCAGCAGGGCGCTGCGCACCTCGGGTGTGAGTTCGGCGCCGGCGAGGTCGGCATCTTCGGGACTCCAGACGTGACCTTCCATGTGGTCGCGTCCGCGGCTGTATGGCACATACTCGTGCGGAAACCACTCTTTGGTGGTCTCGAGGTGCCGCTCAAGCAGCCGCTCGACGTCGGGAGTGATGGCGTGGAGGATTTCCTGCTCGTTCACGGGAGTCAGCCTACCGACCAGTAGGTAGCTCGGCGAACCGGGTCGACGATCTTTCCGGTGATCAGCGGTGAAGGTGTCGGACGTTGCGTCAGGCCGCAGTCGGTTCCGTGCCGAATTCAGTGATGATGACGCGGCCGCGCCGATCTGCGGCGCTGGGCGCAAGGTCGCTGACGATGAAGGCGCGTTGCAGCCAGCGATCGGTGCCGTCGAATCGGGCGGTGAACGGCGAGCGACCGTGGACTGCTCGGTTGTTGTCGATCACCAAGAGGTCGCCCGAGCTGAGGACCACGGATGTGGTGGCGCCTGAGATCGCCGTCTTGATGGCTTGGACGACTCGCTCAGCGTCGACGTCGATGCCCACCGTCAGGTCAGCATCGAAGACGAACGTCGGCTCGTCGAGCGTGCCGCTGAGCAGGGCGTGTGGCTGACCGAGTTCGTCCACACGGCCCGGTGCGAGAAAGCTGGCGTCCACCGACGTGCGGAATCGCGGTTCGAACATCCTCTCAACGATGGCCGGTCGTGTTGCGTCCGGAAGCGCATCGATGATGTCGAAGATCGACGCCATCGTGGTGTGTGCCTCGGCATTGCCGCGGAGACAGAACAAGGCCAGATACCGAGGGCGATGTGGATGGAACGCCGTCTCGGTGTGGAACATGAGATGTGATCGCGACGAGGTCGACATCTGG
>CAXMZV010000556.1:0-3434 GCA_964199985.1 Candidatus Ilumatobacter isfjordensis
CGACTGCACCGGACCCCAGGCCCGTGAGACCAACCAGGTTCGGACTCACGACGAGACCGGCGGCCAGGCTCAGAATCGCCTCGGCGAGATGGGCCGCAACGGCAACGGCGGCCAGAACGGCTGACGTCACTCCAGCGCCGGGAGCCTGTGGTTCCCGGCGCTGGCCCGTATCCCCCCACCCCAAGAACACGAAAGGAAGACCACGATGAATCCCACCACCACCCAGCCGTCCCTCAGCCGACGTGGGCTGGCACTTGCGGCGACAGCATTGTTGGCGCTCGGCGCTGTTGCCTGCAGCACCGACAGCGACACCGTCACCGACGCCGACACCGCCGGCATCATTGCCGCCACCGAGCCCTCGTCGACCGACGTCGTTGAGACGGTTGAGGTGACGACAACGGAGTCGGCCTCCGACACGACCAGCACAATCGACACAACCGAGGTCGCGAGCACTGCCCTGACCGACGACGAGGTCGCCGGTCTCTTGTGGATGCGCGAGGAGGAACAACTCGCGCACGACGTGTACACCACCCTCGGCGAGCTCTGGGGCATCCGGATCTTAGAGAACATCGCGTCGAGCGAGCAGTCGCACGTCGACGCTGCGCTCCAGGTGCTTGAGCAGTACGACATCGATGATCCCGCCGCCGGCAACGAACTCGGCACGTTCACCGATCCCCAGATCCAGGCGCTGTACGACGAGTTGGTGGCTGATGGCAGCACGTCGCTCGTCGACGCTCTCAAGGTTGGTGCCCTGATCGAGGAACTCGACATCTCGGATTTGAGGCTTCGTGCCTCGGCCACCGATGTCGCCGCCCTCACGACCCTGTACGCGAACCTCGAGAAGGGATCGCGCAATCACCTGCGGGCCTTCACGTCGCAGCTCGAAGGACGCGACGTCGTCTACGAGCCGACGCAACTCGACCCCGACGCCTACGCGGCCATCGTGTCCAGCCCGACCGAACGTGGTCACGACAACTAACTCTTGGTGTGCTGACTTGGCGGTCGGCCACACCCTCACCAGAGAGCACCTCCTACCATGAGCATCGTGCCGAACGAACGGATCCTCGTCGTTGACGACGAAGCCGGCATTCGTGAACTTGTCGGGACCTATCTCCGCACCGAGGGGTTCGAGGTCGACGAGGCTGTGGACGGTGAAGACGCACTCGAACGTTTTCGGCGACACGAGCCCGACCTCGTCGTTCTCGACCTGCGACTCCCCGGCATCGACGGTTTCGACGTGTTGCGCGAGATCCGCAAGACCTCGTCGGTGTACGTCATCGTGCTGAGCGCTCGGGCCGAGGAAACCGACAAACTGGTCGGCCTCGAACTCGGTGCCGATGACTACCTGACGAAGCCGTTCAGCCCGCGCGAACTCGTTGCTCGAGTGCGGGCGGTGCTCCGGCGGCGCCGCGACGGAGACACCGAGCCCGACCCCACCATGCGTTTCGACGGACTCGTCGTCGATGTCGAACGCCACGAGGTGCACGTCGACGACTCCCTGGCCGAGCTCACCAGCCTCGAGTTCGAGTTGCTGGCTGCGATTGCTGGTGCCCCGGGGCGCGTGTTCACGCGACGTCAGTTGATCGAGCGGGTATGGGGCTGGGACTTCTACGGCGACGAACGCGTCGTCGACGTGCACATCCGCAACCTGCGCAAGGCACTCGGTGATCCTGCCGACAGCCCGCGCTTCATCGCCACGGTGCGCGGCGTCGGCTACAAGTTGGTGGCGGTGGGGTCGTGACGGTCTTCGTGTGGCCCCGACGTCTTCGAACTCGATTGTTCTTGTCGCATGTCGTGGTCGTCGCCGCGGGCGCCATCACCATGCTGGTGGTCGGCACCGTTGTCACGCAGACCGTGTACCAGCGCCGCCTCGGCGGGCTGGGTTTCGGCAGCGGGCAGGGTCGTGGGGCCCGCGTCAGCGAGGCCGATCTGAACACCGCACTCGATGAGTCATTGGTGCCGGCACTGCTGATCGGCACGGCGGCGGCGCTTGTCGTCGCGGCGCTTGTCGCCTGGGTGGTGGGCAACAAGTTGTTGCGGCCGATCGACGAATTGCGGGCGGCGGCTCGGCGAATGGCTGTCGGGGACTACTCGGTGAAGGTCCCGGTGCCGGCCGAACTCGAGCTCGCCTCGCTTGCGAAGGACGTGAATCAGCTCGGCGAACACCTGGCGAACACCGAGCAGCGTCGCAGCCTGCTGTTGGGCGAGGTCACACACGAGTTGCGAACGCCGATCACGGTGATCCGCGGCCAGATGGAAGGCCTGATCGACGGCGTCATTGCGCCGTCGGACGAGGTCTACGTCACCGTGGCTGACGAAGCGTCGCGGTTGCAGCGGCTCGTCGACGACCTCACAATGTTGTCACGCGCCGACGAAGGTGCCCTGCAGATCGTGCCGACCGAGCTTGACCTCGCGGCAGTGGCGACCGATGCCGCTGGACACCTCCGGCCTCAGTTCGACCACGAAGAGGTCGCCCTCGTCATCGACAATCCGACGCCGGTGCGCGTGTCCGGCGACCGCGACCGCCTCACTCAGGTGATCACGAATCTGCTCGGGAACGCACTCGGCCACACCCCTTCGGGAGGCGTGGTCACGGTCCGGTCAGGTTGCGACGCTTCACTGGTCTGGGTCGAGGTGACCGACACCGGGACCGGCATCTCGGCCGGTGAACTCGAACACATCTTCGACCGTTTCTACCGAGGCACCGAGACGGGAGCTGGCCGGCCCGCCCGCGCCGGTCGCGGCATCGGGCTCACCATTGCCCGCAGTCTTGCCCGCGCCCACGGCGGAGATGTGGCCGCATCATCGGGCGGACGCGGAGCCGGCGCTACGTTCCGACTCACGATCCCGGCACTCTGAACGCACCGACGTCGCGATCCTGATACTCGTCGCCAGCGCGGCCACGGCCGTCCTTGGGACATCGCGCTGGAGGCTGAACCTCCCGGCCCCGGGGTCCGGGGGGCACTCGCTCGGTTGCTGCGACACTGCGGCCTGGGGGTGTGATTCGAGTACCGTCAAGTGGGTACTCCAACGAAGGCAGCCCCAGCGTGCGATACCTCCTCCAACCACGGCGAACGGCCGTCACCCACGTGATCGGAGCCGTGATCATCGTCGCGCTCATCGGTGCATGCGGCAGTGACGACGAGGCCGAAGCTGCACTTCCCACGGGTTCGTGGAGGCTGACCGAGGTCGCCGGCGAGCCGGCTTCCGCCGAGGCAGTGGCCACGATCGACTTCGTCGACTCGGTGACGGTGTCGGGCACGACCGGGTGCAACTCGTTCCAGGGTTCCTCCACCGTCGACGGCGACTCGATCGATATCGGACCCCTTGCCGCAACCCGGGCACTCTGTGTCAGCGAGGAGTTGAATGCGCAGGAAGTGGCGTACCTCGGCGCTCTCGATGCGGCGTCGACCTGGTCGGTCCAGGGCGGCGTG
>CAXMZV010000557.1:0-3427 GCA_964199985.1 Candidatus Ilumatobacter isfjordensis
TGTGCGACCAGTGCCCTGTACCTCGTCGGTGCCGGTGTCGTGCCCGAGGCGCGGACCAAGATCCTGTCGACCGGCGGGATGATCACCGCCGCTCGCGAGACCACGGCGAGCAAGGTCCTCGTGGCCACCGAGACCGGCATGATCCACCAGCTACAAAAGGCGGCGCCTCACGTCGAGTTCGAACCGGTCAACCGTGCTGCGGTGTGCAAGTACATGAAGATGATCACTCCGGCGAAGCTCCTCAATTGCTTGCAGACTCTCACCGACGAAGTCACGGTCGATCGCGACATCGCCGATCAGGCGCGCAAGTCGGTCGAGCGGATGATCGCCATCGGCACGACGTCGCCCACCGCCGAATAGATCGAAAAGACACCTGATGCTGCCTCGCCGACTTGCCGCGCCCGCCTCGACGTGGGAGCGAGATGTTGACGTCGTCGTGCTCGGCTCCGGAGCCGCCGGATTGTCGGCGGCGCTCGCTTGCCGCCCGGTCCGCAGTGTGCTCGTGGTGACCAAGGACGTGCTGTCTGCTGGCTCGACTCAGTGGGCCCAAGGTGGCCTGGCCGGTGTGCTCCACCCGTCCGACACGATCGAGAACCACGTTCGGGACACTCTCGCTGCAGGCGCCGGGCTCTGCGACGAAGACGTCGTACGCGAGCTCGTGACCGAAGCACCGAAGTCGATCCGCTACCTGATGCGACTCGGCGCAGCGTTCGACCCCGAGCACGGTGGCACCGACATTGCGCTGACGCGTGAGGGCGGCCACAGCCACAACCGCATCGTCCATTCGGGTGGGGACCAGTCGGGTGCCGAGGTCCAACGCACGCTCGACGAGTCGGCGCTCGGTGCAGGTGTCGATGTGATGGCCCGAGCCTTCGCCCTCGACCTGGTCATGGGTACGGCGGCGGACGGACAGCGTCAAGTTGTTGGCGTCCGCATCGGCCAGACGAACGAGAGCGGGGCGCTCCTGTCCGTCGGCACGATCACGGCCCGAGCTGTGGTGATGGCCTGCGGTGGGTACGGCCAAGTGTTTGCATCCACCTCGAATCCTCCGGCCGTGACCGGCGACGGCGTGGCGATGGCCCTGCGGGCAGGCCTCCCGGTGACCGACGTCGAGTTCATCCAGTTCCACCCAACCGTGATGTGGCGCGGCGCCGATGCCACCGGGCAGCAGGCACTCGTGTCCGAGGCGGTGCGCGGCGAAGGCGCCATCCTCTACGACGCTGCGGGCGAACGGATCATGGAGGGCGTGCACCCTCAGGAAGACCTGGCACCGCGCGATGTCGTTGCCGCGGCGATCAGTCGACGCATGGCCGAGGCAGCCGCTGGGGTGGATGATCACGTCTACCTCGATGCCACCCACATGGGCGAGCGCTTCTACGAGCGCTTCCCGTCCATCACTGCGGCCTGTCAGGAGATCGGGCTCGACCCGGCCACTGACCGCATCCCCGTGGCCCCCGCCGCGCACTACGCATGCGGCGGCATCCGCGCAGGCCTCGATGGCAGCACCGCGCTGCGAGGCCTGTACGCCGCAGGCGAGGTCACCTCCACTGGCGTGCACGGTGCCAACCGGTTGGCGTCGAACAGCTTGACCGAGTCGATCGTTGCCGGCACACGAGTCGGCCGTGATCTCGCGTGGGAGTTGCCCGACGCTGTGCGACCCGACCCGGATATCCAAACCAATGCGGATGACTCAATGACGGCTCCGCTGCTCCACCCGTCACGACTTCGTGAAGTCCGCTCGGTGATGTCGCGCCACGTCGGGGTGTTGCGCAGCGCCGAGTCGTTGGCATCAGCGGCGGGCGCTCTCGGATCGATCGCTCGCACCCTCGGCACGGGCAACGAGACCGCCGAGCCCTCGCGTCGTTCATGGGAGGGCACCAACCTGCTGACGATCGCCACGGCCATCGTCGCCGCAGCGCAGGCTCGCACCGAGAGCCGCGGCTGCCATCGCCGCACCGACTTCCCCGAGCGACGCGACGTGTGGCTCACCCATCTCGATGTGGCCCTCGATGCCACCGGCACCATCGACGTCGCCGGAACTCCCGCTGGCGCCTGAGAGGAACGAACATGCGCATCGGAGCATCCCCGTACGGATCGGACCGAGCCGCTGCGCTCGAGTTCGCTGACCGGTTGGTCGAGGCAGGCATCGACACGCTCTGGCTCGGCGACGGCATGTTCATCCGGCCTGACTTCGCGATGTGGCGCGGTGGCCTGGAGACGATGACCTCCCTGGCATGGTTTGCCGGTCGGCACCCCAGCGCCCGGATCGGGATCACCGCAGCGGTACTGCCGTTGCGCGACATCGACTGGCTCGCCCGCGAGGCGGCAACGCTCGACCACCTGACCGAAGGCAAGTTCGTGCTCGCCGTCGCCGCCGGCTTCTGGGCCGACGAGCTCGAGTACCGAGGGATCGAGCCTGAGCGCCGCGGCGCCGAATTGCGGGAGCGGCTGAGCACGCTGCGCGATCGGTGGATCGACGGTCCGCTCTCACCGCCTCCGTTCACGCCGGGCGGGCCACCGATCTGGCTAGCGGGCGCCGCAGCGACGATGCGTAGCGCCGCCGCGCTCGACCTGCCGTTCCAGGCGTCACGTGCGCTGCCCGATGATCTCGCTTCGGTTGCGGCGAGATGGCGCGAGATGGGCGGCGGGCTGCTCGGGCACCGGATCTACCTCGAAGCCGGTGACGAGGTCGCCGACGGCGTGCAGCTGAACCGACACATTCTCAGCGGATCAGCTGAGCAGCTCCTCGACGGCCTCGAACGATTCCGCGAGATGGGCGTGGGCGACATCTCGCTCGTGCTCGGCCATGACGACGAGAGCGCTCGCTCCACGCTCGAGGTGCTCGCCGCCGACGTATTCCCTCGGCTCAGCGCCGTCTGACCCTCTTGCTGACCCGTCGTACACTGCGACGATGTTCGTCTTCCATCCGCTGTCGGAAACCACGCGGCGACACCTGCTCGACGCCGGGCTGGATCCGGATGCGCTCGCCGGCCTGATCCGTCACGCGATCGCTGAGGATCTGATGGGTGGCATCGACGTGACCTCCACCGCCACGATCCCGGCCGAGCAACGCAGCATCGCCACGTTCGGTGCTCGCGAGTCGGGCGTGGTTGCCGGGCTGCCCGTCATCGCCGCGGTGATCGAAACGGTGTGCGGCGATACGGCGAGCAGGGTGGAGTACCTCGTCCCCGATTCATCGCGAGTCGAGCCCGGGACCAAGGTGGCCTCGGTCACAGCGTCCACACGGCTCATGCTCACTGCAGAACGGACGGCGCTCAACTTGCTCTGTCACTTGTCCGGGGTGGCGTCGCTGACACGCAAGTGGGCTGACGCGCTTGACGGCACCTCGGCCACCGTGCGCGACACGCGCAAGACCACGCCGGGGCTGCGGGCGCTCGAGAAGTACGCGGTGCGCTGCGGTGGGGGA
>CAXMZV010000558.1:0-3413 GCA_964199985.1 Candidatus Ilumatobacter isfjordensis
GCAGGGTGGTCGGTCGGCGTCGCGCTCGACTTCGACGACGGACAGGGCGGCACCGATCTCGTCATCCAGAGCTGGGAACTTGTGCAAGTGGGATCCAACCTCATCATCAAGGAGGTCGAGGAACTCGAAACGGACCGTGCGGTCGCCGAGGCCGAAGCCACCGTGAGGACCTACCTCTCCGACCTTGCCGCGGGTCGTTTCGACGAGGCGGCTGCGCCCCTCGGAGAAGGTGGCCTGAACTGGGACGAGCGTTTCGACATCACCGCGTTCCCGAGCCTGCCCGAGACGCCGCTCGAGTTGGCCGACGCGTTGGCCCAATGGTGTTCGAGCGGTGCCTTGTGCATCGCGCCGACAACGACCGTGAGCCGGCCGATGATCCGCGGCGGCGCGGCCGAGGTCACCGCCACCTGGAATATCGATGACGAGGTGGCAACAGCAACATTCTTCAGCGGCACCTACGAAGGGGCACCCACCGTGCGCGGCCTCGCACCCCTGACCGACGCAACCAATGCAGCGGCAATCGAACTCATCACCGTCGCCACCGGCGCCCGTGTCGCTGTGTTCGAGTCGCCGTCGGGCGCGGTCATCACCTCCGTCGGCAGTCAGTTGTCCGAAATCTTGGTTCCTGACGACGCGTACGTCTGGTCGGACGGATCTTTCGTTTACTGGGAGACGAGCGAAGCCGACGAGTCGGGTCAGTACAAGACGGCCTCTGGTGCTGCCGATCTCAGCGGCACGGTCGTGTGTGAAACGGCCGGCAGCATCCATCTCGTGCGGCACCTTCCCGACGGTACGTACGTTGCTTCGGTCGAGCGAGACGACGAGGCATCCCCCGCTGGAGCGGAGTATCCGGTCCCGAACTACGCGGTCGCCTGCCTCACGGACACCGCCGAGCCAATCGAGCCGCGCACGTATCGGGGTGAAGGCACAAGCCGATCAACAGTGCGACTTGCCGGGCAGACCTTCACCTTCCGCTACGACGCGGAGGGCAATGCCGACGTGTTGAACGAGGCCGGCGTCTCGATCAACGGTGACGACTACGCCGGATTCCACACCTTTTCGCCCGACGTGTCAACCGTCGTGTACGGCGACTACGGCGTGAGCTTCAGCCCGCATGTCACCCCGACGATTCGCGTGCGTGACACCGCGACCGGAACACTGCGCTGGTCGGCCGAACTGCCGCGTGTGTTCGCTTCGCTCGGCTTCGCCGCCGACCGGGTGATCGTCGGTCTGCCACCCGAGGCTGGCGAGTACGAACCATGGTCAGCCGGTGAGCTGCTCGCCATCTACGACGCCTCGACCGGTCAGCGCCTGACTGATCTCCCCACGTCGATCGAAGTCATCCATCTCTCCTGACGCGCATCTCTCCTGACGCCCAGCTCTCCTCGCGCCCATCGATTCAGTCCCAGTCGGCGGGAAGGTCGGAGCGATGTGGTGGATCGGCGCCCTGGCGGCTGACGACGACAGCTGCGGCGGCGTGCGCGGCACGAACGGCCTGGACCAGCGCCGCGTGTGTCATGCCATCGCGGCCGAGACCTGCGGCATGCCACCAGGCGACGAGTCCGCCTCCGAACGTGTCGCCGGCACCAATCGTGTCGACCACGGGAGCGGCGAGCTTGCCGACGGGAACTTCGATGACCCCGTCGCTCGTCACGATCGAGGTTCCCGCGGCTCCGGCCGTCACGAGGACAACTTTCGGGCCGCCGTCGAGCAGCGTGCGAGCGGCGTCGATCGGGTCCGTGCCCGGGTCGAGGTACGCAAGATCGTCATCGCTCACCTTGACCAGATCAGCACGGGCGAGCGCACGCCGGACGAGCGTCATGTACGCAGCGCGGTCACTGATGATCTTGGGTCGACAGTTGATGTCGACGACGACCAGCGTCGACACGTCGGCTGCCTCGATCATCCCGAGCACCGTGTCGGCCATCGGTTGCAGCACGAGCCCGAGTCCGCCGGTGAACAGGATCCCGGGCTCGACCACACCGACGTCGCCGGGCCCAAGAGCCGGCGCAGATGTGCCCTCGATGTAGAAGCGATACGAGGCAGCACCGGACTCGTCGAGTTCCGCTGCGGCCAAGGTGGTGGGACGGTCAGTCGACCCAGAGGCGACCACAACGCCGTCGGTGTCGAGTTGGGCCGCCAGCATCGACCCGAATCGGTCCGTCGAAATCGAACCGACGAACGTGACCGGCGCGCCAAGGCGAGCCGCCGCGCGCGCCGTGTTGAACGGCGCACCGCCGAGCTTGGCCACGACCTTGCCGTCGGGGGCAATCACCAAGTCGATCAGCGCTTCGCCCGCAACGCTGATCACGATGTACCTGCTGGAGAGACCTCGTCACACACATCACCATGCTGCCATGGTCAACCGCTGACCCCACTGCTTCGACTACTGACCCGCTCAACTATTTCGGCGATCGTCGTGATGGTCGTCGTGATGGCGGCAGGCACCGTCGAGCTCGTGGCGGGGTCCGGCGCACCCTGCGGCCGCGTCGACACCCTCGTCACCGTTGCGCTCGGGTCAGTGGCTGGCGGCCGTGTGGCCGGCGGCCGAGTTGCTGGTGGTCTGGTGGCTGGTGGAACTTGGTTCCGCTCAGTCGTCGTCGGCCTGACAGTCGAGGTCGACGAGGTCGAGCGCGGTGTGGTCACCTGCCCGGCTTGACGGACGGTCGTTCTTGGTACCGACTCGGCCCTGGTCGTCGGCACCGTCGTTGGTCTGGAGTTGTTCCTCACGGTCTCGTCAGGGTCGACCGGAATGACGCCGACGGCGGGCACCGGCACAGCCGTCACCTCGACCACGTCGCCGTTGCTGGTCACCCGATAGATACCCGGCCCGAATCGACGCCCATCGATCACTGCAAAGCCATCAACGTCGATGAGCGCTCCCTCGGGCACGACCAGCCCGTCGACACCGTCGATGATTGCTCCACTCGGCAGCACGACCGACACCAAGTCGCCCGAGGCGATCACGACCTCGTCAGTCGGCGAAGTCCGCGTCAACGCCGCCACGGCGATCAACGCAATGATGCACGCCGCACCGGCCAGGGCAACCCAGCGGCGCGCTCGGTCGCCACGATGCCGACCGATGTCTGCGAAGGCGAGCAGCACCGACGTTCCTCGGCCGGTGTCGTCATCGATGGCGGCCCGAAGTCGACGTTCGAGCTCTGGCCGGCGCGGCTCGAACGCCTCGACCGGTGCCGCTGCGAGCCGTTGCAGGCTGCCCAACACCGACTCGTTGCGCTGCGGATCCGAGGAAGTCGTCATTGCCCCTCCATCTCTCGACGCATCTCTCGACGCAGGGCACCCATGGCGCGATGTAGCAACACAGCGACGTTCCCGCGGCTCAGGCCCATCGAGGTCGCGGTCTCAGCGGCCGGCAGGCCAGCGAGGTGGCGGAGCGAGATGACCTCCTGGTA
>CAXMZV010000559.1:0-3411 GCA_964199985.1 Candidatus Ilumatobacter isfjordensis
ATCGAACACCGAGTTCCTTGGCGAAGATTGCCTCGCAGCGTTCCAGGGCCTGCGTCGCGGCCCCTCGGTCGCCTCGGTCGCACTCGGCTTCGATCAGCAGTCGGTGACCGATCTCCCGGTAGAGGGCTTCGGACTGACGGCGACGTGCGTCGTCCAACCACGAGCATTCCGCACCGGCGAGGAGCGGGCGTCGGAGAATCGCCGATGCGACGGTCGCCTCTCGACTCGCTTCGCCAGCGTCGCCGCGACGGATCGCCCCCTCGGCACGGTCGAGACTACGAGCAGCGTGTTCCACGTCGATCCACATGTCCGCAGGCGGAGCGAATGAGTACGTCCCCACTGACGACATGAGCATCGTCGATCCGTCGAGACCAGTGGCCGTGATCAGCGAACGAGTCTTCGAGATGATTGCCGCGAGGGCCGGCTTCCATTGCGAAGGTGGCGTGCCGTCCCAAACAATGTCGGCAAGGTCGTCGTGCGACATCGGTTGGCGCAGAGTCGCAAGTGCGGCGAGCGCGATGCGTCCCTGATGCCCAGGGAGGTCTGCGTCGCGGAAGCTCGCGTTCGGTCCCTCCATCACCAGACCACCGGTCAGATACAGATGTGCCAAGCTTTCACCAACAATCCCCCAACCCCGGCTCCCTACCATCCCACAACAGGAGGTCAGCAATGAGCGGACACACCATCGAGTGCCCTTGCGGAACCGTACTTCGCGGCGTCGACGAGGATTCCGTTGTCGCCGAGGCGCGAGTTCACGCCCATGCGGTGCACGACATGGATCTGAGCGACGAACAAGCTCGGGCGATGGCCCATCCCAGCTGATCTTCGTCCACCAGTGCTTCGACCCGAAGCACCGAACCAAGGAGAAGGACCATGAAGAAGTTTGCGTGCGGGGACGTTGTCCCCGGTTGTGATGGCGTGGTGACCGGTGAGACTGACGACGACGTGATGGCCGCGGCGGCAGCACATGCAGCAGCGGCTCACGACATGGCGGAGGTTCCTGCCGAGGTGGTCGCCGCGATCCGCGCTGGCATCACGACCGCCTGACGCGCCGGCCGGCGCGTGCGCGACCTGACATCATCTGGTGACATCACCAGAGAAAGGGACGCAACATGATCACGATCATCAACGGCGGAACGAAAGGACTCGGTGCGGCAGTCGCACGTCGGCTCGTTGCGACCGGCTTCACCGACGGGTTGATGCTGGTTGGCCGGTCGGGTGCCCTTGGCAAGCAGCTCGCTGAGGAGCTCACCGCCGACGGAGTCGACACCGTCTTTCTCCAGGCAGACCTCGCCGATGTCCAGGCTCCCGCTGCGATCGTCGACGCGACCATTGATCACTTCGGCCGAGTTGACGGGCTCGTCAACGTTGCAGCAGTGACGTCGCGTGCCACGCTCTTCGAAGACACTCCAGAGCACGTCGACAGTCAGATGGCCGTCAACGTCAAGGCGCCGTACTTCCTCATCCAAGCAGCGGCCAAGGCGATGATCGAGCAGGGCAGCCCCGGTTCGATCGTCAACATCGGTTCGACCTCGGGGCACGGTGGCCAGCCCAAGCTGACGGCGTACTGCATGTCGAAGGCGGCGTTGACGGTGATGACGAAGAACCTGGCCTACGGGCTGATGCGGCATCGGATCCGCGTCAACCAGGTCAACCCGGGTTGGATGGAGACCGAGTCCGAGCACCGGACGCAGATCGAGCAAGATGGTGCGCCCGAGAACTGGTTGGAGTTGGCTGCGCCTGACCGTCCGCTCGGGCGCCTCGTGCAGCCCGAGGAAGTCGCCAACGCGATCGTCTACTGCCTCTCGCCAGATGCTGGGCTGATGACCGGGAACTGCCTCGACATCGACCAGTCGGTGCAGGGAGCCGGCGACCCGCCACTCCCAGGCGCCGACGACATGGTGTGGCCAGTCAGCTGAGAGGCCTCGACCGGCAGGCCCGTACCGCGTACAGCGGGTCACCCATCGCACCGGGGTTGCGCAGCTGCGTCGTCGGCTCATCGAAGCCGACGGTCATGTCGAAGTAGGTCTCGACGATGCGGCACCGGCCGACGTCGTCGGTGGCCAACCAGCCACGGATTGCCTTGGACGGGAAGCAGCGGTTCGAGAAGGTGCAGACGAACATGCCGCCGAGCCGCAGGACGCGTCCGACTTCGGCGAAGACGTCGAGCGGCTTGGTGAGGTAGTCGACCGAGACACAGCAGATGACCGCAGCGAACGTTGCGTCTGCGAACGGCAGGGTCGGGTCAGCGTTGAGGTCCTTGACGAGTCGTTCGTCGGCCATGTCGTTGGCAGCGAGCTCGGCCTCGTTCATGCCGGTGACGACCAGCCGCTCGGGCTTGGTGGGGAAGTGCGAGATCCACGACGAGCAGACGTCGAGCACCGGCCCCGACGACGGCCCGCACAGTCCGAGTTCGTCGTACAACTCGCCGACGGCAGCGATCGCGCCGCCGTCGATGTGGGTCACGAGCCGGTCGAACGCGTAGAAGTCCGAATCGTTGGTCTCGTCGCCGCGTGAGAAGAACCCGGGCGGAAACGTCGTTTCGTGTCGTTGATCCACCCACCGACGATCCCACACAGATTCGGTGCGCGCCCTCAGCGAGCCCTGAGGTACCGATCGCGGAGCTGTCGCTTCATCAGCGTGCCGTTGGGTTCGCGTGGGAAGTCGGTGTCGAAGTGAATGGCGCGCGGGCACTTGAATCCGGCGAGATGTTGCCGGCAATGCTGGAGGAGCTCGTCTGCCAGTGCAGCATCGGCGAGGGCGTCGTGCACCGACGGGTGCGCGAGGAGCGCGTCCTCGATCTCCTGCGGGTAGACGTTGACACCGCCCGAGATGATGGTGAACGCTTCCCGGTCGTCGTGGTCCGGCGGTCTTCTCGTCGTCGTTGAGATAGCGAAAGTCGGCACCGCGTTCGAACCAGATTTTCACCGATTTCGCCCGGCGGCAGTCGGCCACCATCCTCGTCGAGGATGTGGATCGGGCCAGACACCGATCGACCGACCGAGCCCTGGTGGGTAAGCCACTCGTGGGGCCCGATCAGGCACGTTCCGACGCCCTCGGTGCCGGCGTAGTACTCGTGGAGCACCGGGCCCCACGAGTCCATCATCGCCACCTTCACATGGACCGGGCAGGGTGCCGCACCATGTACCGCAACACGATGTGTGCTCAGGTCGTGGCGCGACCTGGAGGCGGGATCGAGGCGGAGCAGCCGGACGAACATTGTCGGGACCCATTGACTGTGTGTGACACCGAATCGCTCGATGTGGCTCAGCGCCGCCATGGGGTCGAAGCGGTCCATGATGACCGTCGCAACGCCGAGCCGGCACATGCGGATGAGAAACGTGATCGGCGCCGAGTGATAGAGCGGCGCCGTCGAGAGGTAGATCGACGACGCGTCGATCGCGGTCGTCC
>CAXMZV010000560.1:0-3405 GCA_964199985.1 Candidatus Ilumatobacter isfjordensis
ACGCTCTTCCGATCTTCCGACTCCCAGGTGCTCGATGCCCACAGTGCTGGTGCCAATGACTTCCCGCTGTGCGCGCGCCCTGCGGTGATGGCCTGCGTGGCAGGGGAATGTTCGGACGGGTTCACCATGGCCGAACACGATACCCGACCATCGCGGTCAACTTTCGTCGACGTTACGCTGGGTGGTGTGGAAGTACCACTCGACGCTGACGAAGCGGGTCGCGTACTGCGTCGCGCTCAATCGCTTGCGGAGGAACACGGCGTCGACGATGACACCGACGCCGTGCTGAGCGGTGTGGGCGTGTCCGGCCAGGCACTCGTCGAGGCGGCGACCGAAGTGGGCATCGATCCGGACAGTGTGCGAGATGCCCTGGCGCTCGAACGATTCGACGCCGATCTTCCCGAACGGGGTCGACTCGACCGATTGGCTGGGCCGGGCGCGATTGCCGTCGAGCGCGTAGTGCGTCGTGATCCCGAGGCTGCGGTTGCCGACGCAGAAGCCTGGCTCGCCGTGTCCTACCGAATGAGATGCATCCGGACGGCCGACGGCGAACTCGAATGCCGTCCCCGAGCGGGCCTGACTGCCGTTGCTGGGCGCTCGATGGCTGGCGCGACGGGAGAGGCCAACATCAAGGCGGTTGAACGACTCATTGTCTCTGTCCAATCCCTCGAACTCGGTGCGTCCGACGATGCGCCGCGCACACTCGTCCGCGTCATCGCAGTCCGAGAGGGGTCTCGTCGCCGCCGGCTTGGCGCGGGGTCCATGGCTGGCGTGGCCGGCGTCGGCGTTGGGGTCGCTGGTGCGACCGCAGGGGCCATGGTTGCAGGACCGCTCCTCGCCGTCCCGTTCCTCATCGGCGGATTCTCCGTGATGCGGTCCGGTTCGCGTCACGCCGACAAGGTCGAACTGGAGCTGGTGCGTGTGCTGTCGGCTGTGGACCGCGGCGAACGCCCGGTTGGGCTCGTCGGTCGAGCGGCTCGTCGGGCTCGTCGGGCTGTCGCCGACGTTCGAGACGGCACTGATTGACGCGGCTGATGGCCGGGTCCGTCAGAACCCGCCGCGGCCGTGGATCTGAGAGAGCGCGCTTTCGCCCGCTGCGGTCACTCGATCGCGTTTGCCGGCGTACGGTCCTCGCCCCAGCCGACGAAGCCAGCCCTACGGTACTCAGCAGCTTGGCCGGGTGCTTCGCGTGAGGACAAACGCCGTCGGACGGACCATGTGCTCACACGAAGGCAGCTCGTGCGTCAGTGCGCTCGATGCAGTGGGAGCGTGCAGCAACGGAAGCTGCCGCCCGTCTTCGGCGGCTCGGAGTACGGCACCTCGATCACGTCGATGCCGCGAGCACGCATCTGGTCGTTGATCCGCGTCGATGTGGGCTGCGACACCACCGTCGACGGGTCGAGTGACAAGACATTTGTGCCCAACCGCTGCTGTTCCTCGCGGGTGACCTCGATCAGGTCGTAGGTCTCGCGCACCGATGCGGGGACTTCGCGCATGCCGTCGGGGTAGATCAGTGCGCTGTTCTCGCCGATGGGCAGGAAGCTGCAGTCGAGGTGGAGCACGTCCTCGCCGTCGTGCAGGCCGCGCAGGTTGATCGGCACGATCTCGTAGTCGGGCACCAGCTGCATCAGCCACGCAGCGCCAGCAAGTGTGGTGCGCTGGCCGATACCTACGAAGACCTTGCCCTTGTCGACGATGACGTCGCCGCCTTCGATGACGAGGTCTTCGGGGCCGAAGATCACCTTGGTGTCGGGCATGAAGTCTTCGAAGAGATACGCATAGCCGCGCCACTCGTGCTTGCGGCTGTGTGCCGCCATCGTGGTGACGACGAGCGTGTCGCCGATGACAACACCGATGTCGCGGGTCATCATCTGGTCGGGGATGTACGGCAGCGGCCGCGGCTGGTGGACGTGGACGCCGCGTTCGCGCAGCACGGCGATGAACCCGTTGAGCTGCTTGGTGACGGCTTCCTTCGTCGGTGCGTCAGGTCCGTCGTAAAATTTGCGCTGCGTCTCGTTGATGATTTCGGGTTCAACGTCGAGAAAGTTGTCGGGATATCCGACGATGACCGACCTCAGCGGTGCGGTCTCTGACTCGACATGTACATCCATCGCGGGGAGGCTAGGCCGCACCCATCAGTACAGTCAGGCGAGGAGCGTGATGACTTCGTCGTGGAGCACGCCGTTGCTGCTGATCGCGGTGTCGTGGAGGTGTGTCGGCTCACCATGGCGGTCGGTGAACGTGCCGCCAGCTGCCTCGACAATCGGCTGAAGAGCCGCGAGGTCGTAGGGCGCGACACCGACCGCGTCGACGGCGACGTCCATTGCGCCTTCGGCGACGAGCATGTGTTGCCAGAAGTCGCCGAGGCCTCGTGATCGGCGTGCCTGCTGCTGCAGCGTGACCAGTCGTTCAGTGAGGCCGAGTCGATCCCATCCCGAATTGTGGGTGACGCAGACCTGCGAATCTCCGAGAGCGTTGACGTTCGAGACGGAGATTGACCGTTCCGTGCCGCGTGCAGACATGTGAGCACCAAGCCCGACGCCACCCCACCACCGGAACCCAAGAGCGGGTGCCGAGACGACGCCCAGAACTGGCACGTCGTCGTGAGTGAGAGCGATCAGCGACGCCCAGACCGGAACGCCGCGCACAAATCCCGATGTGCCGTCGATCGGATCGATCACCCAGCGCCACCGCGAGGTCTCGTCGCCTGTCAGCCCGTGTTCTTCGCCGAAGGCGCCATGGTCCGGTCGTCGGGCAACCAGCGAATTGACGATCAACGTCTCGGCCTGCCGGTCGATCTCGGTCACTTCTGTCTGGTTGGTCTTCCAGTCGACGGTGAAGTCGCGATCAACGAAGTGCGGGAGCGTGAACGCGTCCACAGCGTCAGCAACCTCGAGTGCCAGCTCGAGATCCGATGCCAGGTTGATGTCGCTCATGAGTCGGCGTCGCGGTGAAAGTTCGGTGCGCGCTTCTCTTTCAGCGCAGCGAGACCCTCGGCAGCGTCGGGGCCGAGGAAGTTGAGCATCTCGTACGCAAGCGACGCCTCGAAGTTCGGGAGCGCCTGCCGGATCCAATGGTTGAGTGCACGCTTGGTCATCCGCGTCGCATCGACCGGCCCAGCCGCGAGCTTCCGGGCGACGCCGAGCGCTGTGTCGAACACTTCGTCGGCCGGCACCGCCTTGGACACCAGTCCAATGCGTTCGGCCTCAGCGCCATCGAGGAAGTCCGCGGTGAGGAGGTAGTACTTCGCCTTGGCCATCCCGCACAGCAGCGGCCAGATCGCCACCGCATGGTCGCCAGCGCCGACACCCAGGCGGATGTGCCCGTCGGTCAGCTTTGCTGTTTCGCTGATGATGCTGACGTCAGCCATCAGCGCAACCGCAAGCCCGGCGCCGACCGCAACAC
>CAXMZV010000561.1:0-3404 GCA_964199985.1 Candidatus Ilumatobacter isfjordensis
GATGCTGGGGGGTGTCGACCTGTTGGAGATGACCGTCTTTGAGCACTGCGACCCGGTCGCCCATGGTCATCGCCTCGATCTGGTCATGTGTGACGTAGATCGTTGTCACACCCAGATCGCGCTGGATCGACGCGATCTCGGCGCGCATCTGGACGCGGAGCTTGGCGTCGAGGTTCGAAAGCGGCTCGTCCATCAAGAACACCGATGGCTGACGCACGATTGCTCGCCCCATTGCGACACGCTGGCGTTGACCGCCCGACAACTGTCCGGGCTTCACGTCGAGATTGGCGGTGAGCTCGAGAATCTCGGCTGCTTTCTGAACCCGCTCTTTGATCTCCGCTTTTGGCACCTTCGCCATCTTGAGCGCAAACCCGATGTTCTCGCCGACGGTCATGTGGGGGTAGAGCGCATAGTTCTGGAACACCATCGCGATGTCGCGGTTCTTCGGCTCGACGTTGTTCACGACCCGTTCGCCGATTCGCACCTCACCGCTCGAGATCTGCTCGAGTCCGGCCACCATCCGAAGGGCGGTCGACTTCCCGCACCCCGACGGCCCGACCAACACGAGAAACTCGCCGTCGATGATTTCGAGATCGAGGTCGTGGATGGCCTGGAAGCCGTTGTCATAAACCTTGTTCACTTGTTCGAGGACGACAATCGCCATGGGTTACCTCCGGTTGCAATGTACGACATTGACGGAAACAGCATGACCGATCGGCCACGCCTGTGTGGTCAAGTTCTGTTCGGCCTCACCGCGTACGTGTGATTCGGACCGCGGCCACGCCACGGGGAGTCGGCCTGTGAACGGCGTGAGGCCCAGCAGCACCTGGGCGATGCCGTCAGCCTCGGATCCGGGCAGCCAGCAGGCGACCACCGAATCGGCGATCTCGACGATTGGCTCGATGAGGAGCGGGCGACCCGAAACGACGATCACGATCAGGTGATCAACCGACGCGCGTACGCGTCGCACAAGGTCGAGCTGCTCGGTGGGGACCGTGAGGTCGGAGCGGTCCCCGCCACCTTCGACGTACGGGAGCTCATGGATCGACACGACGCCATACGGCGACGTGTCGCCGTCGAAATCACCCTCGGGCCGATACAGCACACGCTCGTGCCCCATCAGCCTCCTCAACCCGTCGATGACGGTGCTGCCATCGGTGATCGGTCCTGATTCGCCCGTCCACGAGATGGTCCAGCCACCGCAGGCGATGCCGATGTCATCGAGCGCGATGCCGGCCGCCAGGATCCGCGTCGCATCGGGAATCGGAAGCGCGCCGTTGTCGATGAGCACCACGGCTGAGGCACTGACCGCTGAGCGTGCCAACTCGCGATGGGTGTCGCAGCCGATCACATCGAGCGGAACACCCTCGTTCGGCGACCCGTCGAGCAATCCGAGTTGCGCCTTGGCGTGCAGGATTCGGCCCACGGCATCGTCGACACGGTCTTCGGTCACCCGGCCAGAGGCGACCAGTTCGAGCACCGTGGAAACGAAGCGCTCGAACTCGAACGGCACCATGACCATGTCGATGCCGGCGTTGAGGGCGGTCGCGACGGCGGTGGGGAAGTCTGGATCGAGTTGGTCGATCGCCATCCAGTCAGACACGACGAACCCGCGGAAGCCGAGCTCGGTCTTGAGTACGTCGGTCAGGAGGTAGTGATCTGCGGGCAAGCGATTGTCGTGCCACGAGCCGTAGCAGGCCATCACGGTGAGGGCGCCGGCATCGAGCGCTTCGATGAACGGAGCGAGGTGGACCCGCCGAAGCTCGTCTTCGTCGATCAGCACGTCTCCCTGGTCGATCTTCCACTCGGTTCCCCAGCCATCCCACCAGCTGATCCACGGTTGACGATGGTTGCCGGCTGTGTGCCACACCATCGCCCCTTCGCCGACGAAGTGCTTGGCGCACGCCAGCACCCCGGTCGCGGGGAGATCGTCACCGTGCCAGCCCTCGACGGACGCCCGCCCGAGCTGACGAACCAACGCGGTGTCCTGAGCAAACCCCTCGTAGGTGCGTCCCCACCGGACGTCTTGTGGGACGGCGAGACATGGGGCGAACGTCCACCTGGCGCCGGTGGCCGCCGTTTCAAGAGCGGCTGCGCGTGAAACGGCGCGAACCAGATCGGCGTTGCCTGCAGCGCCGAGACCGATGTTGTGCGGGAAGATCGTTGCGCCGAGGACGTTGCTGTGACCATGCACGGCGTCGGTGCCGTAGAGGATGGGGATCCCGAGACGGCTGCGCCTCGAACCCGCTACGAACGAGTCCACGGCGTCGCGCCAGGCGCTCGGTGAGCCGTCTCCGGGATTGCCGCCGCCGCCGCTGAGCACCGAGCCGATCGCCCAGACCGCAACCTCGTCGGGCGTGATGCTGCTCAGCTCGACTTGGGTCATCTGGCCGACTTTCTCGGCCAATGTCATGGAGCCGACGAGGTCCCACACGGTTGCTCTCCCGGACAGGGCCGGTACGCGGTCAGAGTGAATGTCCATGGGCAGTTGGAGCGCTCCCGGGAGCGCTCCCAGACAACGTACGACCCGAGATTGGTGAGGTCAAGAAGAAATCTCTGTGAACGCTCAGCGCGGTGCGACCCGCTGCCGCTCAGGACGCCTGAAACGTCGTGTCTCTCGCGCCGCACGAGTCGCCGATCCGGAGTTCGGTCGGCAGGATGACCACGTCAGGCCCTTCGTGATCGCCGCGTAGCAGATGCACCGCCGTACGGCCGACCTCCACAACTGGCTGCACCACGGTCGTCAACAGTGGATTGGTGGTCCGGCCATTGGGCAAACCGTCGAATCCGACGACGGCAACATCCTGGGCGACCCGCAGCCCATTCTCACGCAATGCCCACAGCGCCCCCTCGGCCATCGGGTCAGTGGCGACGTACAACGCGTCGGGGTGCTCGGAAAGGATCGCCAGGGTTGCCCGGTAGCCACCCTCGACATTCGGCTCATCGAGTCGTACCAAGCGATCATCGGGTTCGCGTCCGGCTGCCACGATCGCATCGCGGTACCCGTCGAGCCGTTCGACGCCGAAGAGGTACTCGGATGTGGCTCCGACAAACCCGACCCGTCGTCGACCGAGCCCACACAGATGGGCAGTGGCCGCGGCGCTTCCTGAACGGCTCTCGACGTCGACTCGTCGAAGGTCGCGGAGATCGGCCGGATGTCCGACCGCGACCACATTCTTGCCGCGGTCTCGCAACGTTGCGATCAACTGGTCGCTGCGCGGGCCGGCGGTAGCGATCACACCGTCGAGGAATCCCTGTGACATGAGCGTCGGCAGCAGGACCGCCTCGCCGCGCGGGCCATAGAACGGGAAGATCGAGAAGATCGAGCCGGTCTCGCTGCAGCCCTCCTGGATGCCGTGCACGAGTGCCGAGTAGTACGGGTCGCCGAAGAGTTCGTCGATTCC
>CAXMZV010000562.1:0-3402 GCA_964199985.1 Candidatus Ilumatobacter isfjordensis
CCCGAAGAGTACGCCACTGGGACCACAGGTGGTCGAGAGCCAGGCCTTGTGGCCGCTCACTCATTGGTGACCCTCTGTCACCATGTGCGCGACTCCGTCGCCTGCACACCACCTTCGGCCGACAGAAGACAGCCGCTGTTGTGGTCGTACTCGTCGGACTGGCGATCTTGCTCGCGGGAATCGTCTGACTGCCCGCTACCGACGTCGCTCGCATCGATTCGCGGTGAGTGACCAACTGGACTCGGCGATCCGCCGATGATGTGACACCATGTCACGTCAATCGAAACACACCGGCTGCGGCTGCTTGGGTCGCCGCCATCGTCACACCAAGGCGTGCACAATGACGACATCGACTGAAAAACCACACGTCGACGGAACAGTCCTTCCTTTTCCGCCCAAGCCGTCGGGCAGTGTGGCGGGCCGGACGATGCAGGAGTCGGTGTACAGCCCTCAGTCGGCAGAGCAGCGTCTGCCCGATGATGCTCCGAACATTCTGATCGTGCTGATCGATGATGCCCGGCCCTGCGCTCCCCGAGGTTTTCGGTGGTGAGATTCACACACCGACGCTGGAACGACTCACCCGCGAGGGGCTCGGTTACAACCGTTTCCACACCACCGCGATGTGTTCGCCGACCCGGGCGTCGCCCTTGACGGGCCGCAATCATCACCGTGTCGGCAACGGACAGATCGCGGAGCTGGCGAACGACTGGGACGGCTACTCGGGTCTGATCCCGCGGAGCAGCGCGCTGCAGGCCGAGGTGCTCAAGGACTATGGCTACGCCACCGCGGCGTTCGGTAAGTGGCACAACTCGCCAGCCGACGAGACGACCATCACAGGGCCGTTCGAGAACTGGTGTGTGAGGAGCTAGGGGTCGATTGAGACGCTCGTTGTCGGGTGCTGGTTCCAGAAGTGTCGGAGCGCCTTGGTGAGAACGGTGCCTGGCACGGTTGCGTGGAACTCGTCTGCGATCTCTGCCGTCTGGAGATCGAGCGTCGGGTAACTCCGGCTGGCGAGTTGAGCAGTGAAGCGGCGCATGTCGTCGACCATGTCCAGGTGGACTGGTGGTGGCTTGAATGGATGATCCGGCGCGAGATTAATTGCCTCGGCTCGGCGTCCCTCATCGGTTTCGAGTGCCCCGATGCCAAAGAATGCTGACGTGGGCAAGTCGTCTTGCGTCGTTGACCGTTCCTGTTCGATGCGAAACATCAACTCACGGTCCCACCACAGCGATGGGCTGCTGAGGATGTAGCGATCGAAGAGGGCGGGCTGTGTGAGCAACACGTAGGTTCCGAAGAGGCCGCCAAGGGAATGGCCGAAGTACGTGACGTCGCCGGCCGCTCGCGGGAACTTGTTGTTCAGCCATGGTCGGAGTTCTTCGGAGAGGAACCGGGTGAAGTCGTCGGCGTGCCCGCTCTTGTCAAACATCGAAGAGTGCGTGGGTGTGAGGTCGCGGGCGCGGATCTGTGCGGTGTCGATCAGAGTTGATGCGCTCGGGTAGCCGACTGCGACGACGGTCAGGGATGGGACGAGTCCCGGGATCTGCATGAGTCGGACGGTGTCGACGGCCAGTCCGAAGAACCCGTTCCCGTCTGTGATGAGGAGGATCCCTTGCGGGTCCTCGCCGCACTCGGCGACGTAGATGCGGAAGTCGTCACCCACTGCGGCCGAGTGCAAGTCGTGCACTTCACTCAAACCAATGGCGGGAATTGGTTGGTTGCTCATCGGTGTCGACCCTCAGCTGCTGACGATGTGGTCATGTTCGCAGACTGACTCGCTTCCGTCCGACTGCGTTGCCGGAGCACGAGTGGAACGCCCGCGAATCCTTGAACGCTGGTCAGTCGATCTGAGCAATCAAGAACGTCATCTGTGGGCCGCGGTGCACCGTGCTAGGCAGATCGCATGGAGCTGACCTTTCTCGGTACGTCGTCGGGAGCACCCACGGTGAATCGGAACGTGACCGGACTCGCGCTCCGAATTGATGGCCATTGGGATCTGTTTGACTGCGGCGAGGCGACACAACATCAGCTGCTGCGAACCTCGCTGTCGCTGTCCAAGCTCCGACGCATCTTCATCAGCCACCTGCACGGCGACCACTGCTTCGGACTGTTCGGCCTGCTCGGCTCACGATCGATGGACGGCTCGACCACTCCCCTCAAGATCTTCGGGCCACAAGGACTGCGGTCGATGATCGAGACCGTGCTTGAAGCATCGAGCACACATCTCACCTACGAGATGAACGTGCACGAAGTCGGCTCCGACGGTGGCCGAGTTGTCGATGCCAACGACATGACAATCGATGCTGTACCGCTGACCCACCGCGTCGCCAGCTTCGCCTGGTCGATGCGTGAAACAGATCGGCCGGGCGAGTTTGACGTCGACGCCGCTCGTGCTGCAGGCGTCCCTGAAGGGCCGACGTTCGGCCGCCTGCAACGCGGCGAGGTCGTCGAACTTGATGACGGACGACGTGTCGAGCCACGCGAGGTATCCGGGCCGGCCCGCTCCGGCCGGCGGATCGTGATCGCTGGCGACAACAGCGCACCAGCTGCACTCTTCAAGCACACCGACGGAGCGGACGTCGCAGTCCACGAAGCGACCTACACCGAACCGGTGCTGGCCAATCTCGGAGACGACCGCGGCCACAGCACCGCTGCCCGAGTCGCGGCCGCCGCACAGAAGTCCGGGGTGCGCAACCTCATCCTCACGCACTTCAGCCCTCGCTATGCCGACCAGGGAGACGGATTGACCATCGACGATGTCCGGGACGAGGCTCGCCAACACTTCGGGGGCGGCCTCCACCTCGCCAACGACCTCGACCGCATCGATATCTCCCACGACGGCGCGACGATCCGATCTCCGGGTTCGCAGCCGACGGTCGGCAATGGTTGCTGACGGAGCGCAACGAGTTGAACCGGCAGGCCTCGCCACGTTCCGACGTGAGCTGCGTGCGGCGCAGAAATCCAATGTCGATCATGTCTTCTTCGGCGACCACGACTTCTCACAGATCGTCGAATTGCGACGGATCGGCGACGACCGACTCGATGTCCGGCCGGAGCCAGGCACTCAGTCGGGTCGGGTATGACGTGCGTAGTGCTCGAGGAGCCGCGGGCCATCGAGGACTCGAACGAACCGCAGGGGATCGAGTCCGGCTTCGACGACGAAGGTGGTGAGTTGCTGCACGATGACCGAGACGAGTTCTTCGGGGTCCCAGGGCTTGGCGAAGTACCAGTCGAGCCCGGCGTCGTTGATCGCACGGATCGTGTCCTGATGGCCGGCTTGACCGGTGATCAGAATGGTCCGGATGTTGCGCAACTCGGGGTCGGCATTGACCGAGACGAGCAGGTCGACTCCGCTCTCGCCAGGGAGTCGATGATCGGCGAGGATCAAGCCGACATGGTCACCCG
>CAXMZV010000563.1:0-3401 GCA_964199985.1 Candidatus Ilumatobacter isfjordensis
AGATTCGAGAGAGCAACAAGACGATGCTCGCCGGAATGCTCGCCGAGGCCGGGTGCGAGATCGTCGACCTCGGTGTGGTCCGCGACGACGAGGCCGAGCTCGAACGTGTGCTCCGTGGAGCAGCGGTGCATTGTGACGCGATCGTGTCGAGCGGCGGCGTCTCGATGGGCGACTACGACGTGGTGAAAGCTGTGCTGGGCAAGATCGCCGACATGACGTGGATGCAGATGGCGATCAAGCCGGCCAAGCCATTCGCGTTCGGCAAGCTCAATGGCGTGCCCGTGTTCGGACTCCCCGGTAACCCGGTCAGCTCGATGGTCAGCTTCGAACTCATGGCCCGACCGGCATTGCGCCGGATGATGGGGCACACGCAACTCGCCCGGATCAGCGTGGTGGCCATCGTCGATCACGACCTCCGCCGCAGCTCGGACGGCAAGGTGCACTTCATGCGCGTCAACGGCCACTTCGCCGACGACGGGCGATATCACGTCGCTCCGGTCAACGCTCAGGGCAGCCATCAGCTGGCCGCCACGGCAAGCGCAGACGCGATGGCAGTTGTGCCCGACGGCGACGGCGTCGTCGCCGGGTCCGAAGTCGCCGTGCTCCTCCTGCACTGACGACGTTTCCAAGTGACGACGTTCCATGTGAGGACAAGCGCCGTCGGACAGACCATGTGCTCACACGAACGGTTGGCTCACACTTTCATGTGAGGGCAAGCTCCGTCGGACGGACCATTTGCTCACACGAAACAGTTCGTGACCTCCTCGGTCCGCTGGGCGGTCGGCTGGCGATACTCGTAGACTGCGCCGATGGCAGGGGAATTCGAGCAACTGATCGATCCGTTTGGTCGACACATCGAAGATCTGCGCATCTCCGTCACCGATCGATGCAATTTCCGCTGCACCTATTGCATGCCAGAAGAGGGCATGAAGTGGCTCAAGCGGAGCGACGTCATGTCGTTCGAGGAGATCGAACAACTCGCCCGCATTTTTGTCGAACGGTACGGAGTCAAGGGCATCCGGTTGACCGGTGGCGAGCCGACCGTCCGCGCCCACCTGCCCGTGTTGGTCTCGAAGCTCTCGAAGCTCGTTGGTCCGAACGGCCCGGTCGACTTGGCGATGACGACTAACGGCGCCACGATGCGCCTGGTCGCCGACTCATTGAGGGAAGCCGGTCTCAAGCGAGTCAACATCAGCCTCGACACTTTGGACCGCACGAAGTTCCACCAGATGACGCGTCGTGATGAGCTGGAGAATGTGCTCGATGGCATTCGTGTGGCACAAGAAGTGGGCTTCAATCCGGTCAAGATCAACGCGGTCATCGAACGCGGCACGAACGACGACGAGCTCGTCGACCTCGCCACGTTCGGACGTGAACAGAACGTCGAAGTGCGCTTCATCGAGTTCATGCCGCTCGACGCCGAGGGCCACTGGATGAACGACAAGGTCGTCGGCCAGGACGAAATTGTCGAGAAGATCAACGCCGTCTACCCGGTCGAGGTACTGCCTGCCCGCGGTGCGGCGCCCGCCGATCGGTTCCGATTCCTCGACGGTGGGCTGCATGGCGAAGGAAGCCCCGGCAGCATGATCGGCGTGATCCCCACCATCACCAAGCCGTTCTGCGGCGACTGCGACCGAGTGCGACTCACCGCCGAAGGCGATTTCCGCACCTGCCTGTTCGCCACCAAGGAGTTCGACCTCCTGACGGCGTTGCGTTCAGGGGAGAGCGACGACCAGATCGCCGCCAGGATCGAAGCAGCCGTCGCGACAAAGTGGGCTGGTCACCAGATCAATCAGGTCAACTTCACGAGGCCGTCGAAATCCATGTCCCAACTCGGTGGCTGACGCCACCCGGCGGCTTCGCCGCACCGCCGACTTCGTCGTCGAGTTGGGAGTCTCCGGCCTTCCGGCTGGACTCGCTGCGCTCGGGGGGTCCACCTCACAGAGAGGGTTGGCCTTTCCTTACTCCAGGTCGGTGAAGGCTCGGAATCTTCTTGCGACGACTTCGTCGCCGATGACTTCGACGTCGTCGCCGCGACGCCAGAGCCACATCAGAATGTCTTGAGCGCGGCCACGAATGGCGGCGTCGCCCTTGCGGTGTTCGCGAGTGAAGGTGGCCTTCGGTTCTTTCATTGCTGAGACGAACCACTCCCCGGTGCCATCCGGGAGGTCGGGATCGGTGCAGTGGAGGTGCACCGTGCCGCCGACCTTCATTTCGCCTTCGGCGCGTTCTTCTGCTGCGAACCAGGTGAGCCACTCGTCGATGCCGTCGGCAGAGACCTCGGGGGCGAACTCGAAATCGAGGCCGATCGCCTGACCCGCATCCCACAGGTGGACCATCGTCTCGTGGGTCATGCGACGAGCGACCCAGGCGATCGGTTGGGTGGATCCGGTCCACGTCCAGACCTGCACTGAGGCGTCGCCGGCGTGCAGCGCGTCGCACAGTCGAACGTGTGCATCGAACAACACGTCGATCACGCCAGCGTGTTTACTCGGACGCTCGATCTCAGGAACCTCGCGGACGTCGTTGCGGCTCGTGATGCCAATCGACAGAACGCATGCCCAGTAGTTCCAGGCGCGAGCAAGGTGGAACGCGAGGTCGCCGAGGTCCCAGCCGGGACGGGTCGGCACGGAGAGTGTTGGGTCAGCGTCGCTCACGAGGCGGATGAATTCGGTGCCGTCGAGGCGGATGTGCTCGATGGCGTCATAGGGGAGCGGCACCGGGGTCGTCATGGTCGACACGGTACCGAGCACCGCTGGAACCAGGCGGCAACGGTGGGAGGGCCGGATCAGGATGCGAGTACGGTCGGAGGTCGATGAGCGACCTCGAATTCACCCATCTCGATGCATCGGGCCATGCCCGGATGGTCGACGTGTCTCCCAAGGAACCCACACATCGGCGCGCTGTCGCCAGATGCAAGGTGACGATGCAGCCCGAGACCACTTCGGCAATCGTCAACCAAGAGGTGAAGAAGGGTGATGTCCTGTCGGTTGCGCGGGTCGCTGGGATCATGGCGGCCAAGCGCACGTCCGACACGATTCCGCTGTGCCATCCGCTGATGATCGCGAGTGTGTCGATCAGCTTCGAGGTCGGTGACGATCATGTCGCCGTCGAGGCGCACGTGGACTGTGTTGAGCGGACCGGTGTCGAGATGGAAGCCCTGCACGCGTGCAGCGTCGCCGCGCTGACAATCTATGACATGTGCAAGTCCGCAGATCGAGGCATGACGATCACTGATCTGGCGCTTTGGGAGAAGACCGGTGGTCGTTCGGGAACGTATCGGCGGGCCTCCCAAACATGATGACAGCATGAATCGGACGTGACCGTCCGCGCAACGGCGCCCCCCGTGTGCAACGATCATGTGACGGGCAACACGCCCGTTGTTGTCCGGACCGTTACAA
>CAXMZV010000564.1:0-3393 GCA_964199985.1 Candidatus Ilumatobacter isfjordensis
CGCGGCCGCCCAGGTCTCGGTTATGGCATGACCGAGACAAACGCCTACGGGCCGCAGAACGCGGGCGACGATTTCGTCAACAATCCAAAGTCCACGGGTCGGCCGGTGCCGATCATGGACCTGAAGCTCACCGACCTCGAGGGCAACGAACTGCCACTCGGCGAGACCGGCGAGATCTGGTTCCGCAGTCCGTCACTCATTCGTGGCTACTGGAACCGCCCCGAGGCAACTGCAGAGACCATCGTCGACGGGTGGCTGCGCTCCGGCGACATCGGGCGCCTCGATGACGAGGGCTTCGTCTACATCAGCGATCGGGCCAAGGACATGATCCTCCGGGGTGGCGAGAACATCTACTGCGCCGAAGTCGAGGCGACCATCTACCAACACCCTGCCGTCTACGAAGCCGCGGTCTATGGCATTCCCGACGAGCGTCTGGGCGAAGAACTCGCCTGTCACGTGATGGTCAAGCCTGGTGAGACGCTCGAGGTCGGCGAGCTTCAACAGTTCGTCGGTTCACACCTCGCCAAGTTCAAGGTGCCGACCAAGGTCTCGATCGTGCATGAGCAACTCCCCCGCAACGCCAGCGGCAAGATCCTCAAGCGCGACCTTCGCGACGAATTGATCGCCACCCAACCCTGAGCACCCCGGTCCTCGTTTGCGTCGGAATCTTGTGGACCGTTCCGCAGAAATTCCGACACAAACGAAGAGATGTGACTTCAGAGTTGGCCGGCGTCGAGCTTGGTGAGGACGTCGGCGTCGAGGTCGCTCAGCCGACGCAGACCGGCGAGCTGCTGGGCCATGCGGTGGTTGTTCGCGAACTCCCTTTCGTTGCGAGCGAGGAAGTCCCAGTACAGGGTCGTGAACGGGCAGGCGTCATCGCCCGTGCGCTGCTTGGGGTCGAAGCGGCAGCCCCGGCACGAGTCGCTCATCTTGTTGATGTAGGCGCCACCTGACGCGTAGGGCTTGGTCGCCATCATCCCCCCATCGGCATGCAGGGCCATCCCAATCACGTTCGGCAACATCCCCCACTCGGCACCGTCGACGAAGCTCGCCCACATCCACTCGGTCATCGCCCACGGATCGACGCCTGCAGTGAGCGCAAGATTGCCGAACACCATCAACCGCTCGATGTGATGGGTGTACCCGTGCGCATCGAGATGGCTGACGGCGTTGGACACACAGGCCATCTCGATGGTCGCCTGGCCGGTGAATGCCGGCGGCACAGGCCGCGTTGCTCCGAGGTGGTTGCGGGATCGATACTCAGGCATCCATCGCCAGTAGACGCACCACACGTATTCGCGCCAACCAAGCACCTGCCGGATGAATCCCTCGACCGAGTTGATGGGCAGGTCGCGTTCCCAGAACGCCGCCTCCGCCGCCTCGACGACCTCGGTCGGGTGCAGGAGTCCGAGGTTCATGCACGACGACAACACCGAGTGCGCCAGCTTCCATTCGTCGGCGAGCATCGCGTCCTCATGCGGGCCGAACGGTTCGAGGCCGGTCTCGATGAACTCGTCCAGCCGTATGAGCGCTTGCTGGCGGGTGACAGGCCATGTGCCGTCCGCGCCGCTCCCCCACACGTCGCCGCCAAGTGAATCGACGAAGTTGATGACCTCTACGTCGATGTCGTCGAGTTCGAAGTGTGTGATTGCGGGCCACGAACGTCCGTCCTTTGGCGGCTTCTCACGGTTGTCGTGATCGACATTCCACTTGCCGCCGACAGGAACGGCGTCGTCCATGAGGACTCCGAACCGCTCGCGCTGCCATCGATAGAAGTCCTCCAACTTGAACCGCTTGCGCCCGTCGGCCCACACTCCGAACTCGCTGTAGTGGCAGAAGAACTGGTCGTTGGGAAGGGTCTCGACACGCCCGCTCGGCCGCAGCCGACCGAGCAATTCGGTCACGTCCCAGCTCATCGGTTCCATCACGACGACCCGATCGACATCGAATTCTTCGCAGTGCTGGCGGTACCCCTGCACGAAGTTCGGCGCACGACGCAGGTCGACATCGAAGCCTTCGTCGCGGAGTTCCTGCGCGAAGTGCCGCATCGCCGAGAGCACCAAGTGGATCCGCTGGCGGTGCCACCGCTTCGACGTGATCTTCAGTTCGCTCTCGACGAGCAGCACTCGACAGTCGCCCGCTTCGCGATCGCGCAACGCTCCGATGCGCCGGTGCAACTGATCGCCGAACACCCAGACCGTCGGCAGCGGTTGCGTCACACCTGTCCCCGACCCCGATGTCACTCGGTGAATGCGTTGCTGGGGAGGTCGTTCGTGCCGGCTTCGAGGGCGTCGCAGATGACGGTGGCGACGCGAGCAGGCGTCATGCCCTCGGGCATCTTCGGGGATGTTCCCTCGATCGGGCGACTGGCGAGTCCGGTCTCGGTGTGCCCTGGACGCGCGTCGAGCACCCGGACCTTCGATCGTCGTGCCTCGCGGCCGAACGCTTCGTCGAACGATCGAACTCCTGCCTTCGACGCGCCGTACACGGCCATCCCGGGCAGGTTCTGCTCGGCGATGACTCCGGAGATGTTGACGAGGGCACCTCGCGGTTCGATCCGGCCGATGGCCGCATTGGCGAGCATGATCGGCACGAACGTGTTCGTGAAGAACAACTCCTCCATCGCATCGATCGAAAGGTCGGCAACGTTTCCGAACGCCACGACGCCCACAGCGTTCACCACGACATCGAGCCGGCCCGCATGCGCGATGGCCGCCTCGACTGCCGCTCCGCACGCGTCAGGTGCCCGCAGATCGAGTGCCACTCGATGCCCGTCAACTGGCACGGCGGCCAGCCGGTCGATGTCTCGAGCGATGAGTGTCAGGGTGGCGTCACGCCGAGCGAATTCGACGGACAGGGCCGTTCCGAGTCCGCCGGAGGCGCCAGCGACGAGGACCGACTGGCCCGCGAGAGAGTGTTTCGCAGTCACGTCAGCGAGTCTGACACGGCTTGATTCGCCATGGCAGGTCGTGCGCCAGGTCAGGCTTGCTGTCGAGTGGAGCCCGGACGACGCGCCGGTCAGCGCGTGAGTACGTTCACCTCGCCTCCAGCGGAGTCATTCGATTCTTGGTCGCCGCTCCGACGGTTGCGGACGATGTTGACGACGATGATCAGACCGAAGATCGCGAGCCACGTGAACGGATTCTTGGCGTACCGAATGAACACCTCGGTGGCCGGTTGGGCTGCCTCGATGCGCAGTCCGATCACCGCAGCGGCGGCGACAGCGGTCACGAGGAGCCCGACCGTCACGGAGGAGAGCAGCGCCGCGCTGACGATCATCCACCGCCGGCCTGTCACGCCGGGGCGACCAGTTGCGAGAGCGTCGACGAGACACACCGCCGATGCGCCAGCACCGTAGGCAATCATCCAGCGAGTCAACCAGGCCAGCTCGTG
>CAXMZV010000565.1:0-3387 GCA_964199985.1 Candidatus Ilumatobacter isfjordensis
GTCGAAATCGTCGCCGCGAGCTGACCAGGCTCGCGGAGTCAAGCGGTGCATGGGTTTGACCACAGGCTGTGGACAAACCCTGCTTGTTCACATCGTGTCCACACGCTTGTCAACAACTATCCACGGGTATTCACCGCGTAATTCACAGGGTTGTCCCTCTTTCGTCCCACAGGCAGACGTTCCTAGAGTGGGTGCCCGTGCCGCCAGTGGCGTAACACATGGAGAGTCGGCAGAAGCGAGACGACGCGAGTCGTCTTGCCCTGCTTGGGGGATCATGCCCTGTACCTGTGTTGTTGCTTCGCTGGTGGCACCATTGCGCCTGGGCCGTATCAACAAGCTGAAAACGCGGGTGACTGGAGCAGCGGCCAGCGGTGCCGCGTTCTACGATGATCCCGTGGCCGAACACCTGAGTGACGCCGAACTCACAGACCTCGCAATGGCGTCGACGCCGTCGGATCCGTTTGCGGATGACGCCGTGCCGTTCGGGCAGGAGTCGATGGGCGCCGAGTTGCTGCCCGAGTGGTACATGCCGGCGCCCCGGATGTCGGCGGCCGACCGCACGCCGCGTCGTGTGTTCACCGTCGGGTTGATCGTCGTGGCGATGTTGCTACTCAACGGCGCAGGGCTCTGCGTGACCTACGGCCTTCCTGAAATCGCCTGGTAGCCGCCCGCGTCTCGGGGCCGAGAACGGCTGTATCTTCGCTCATCGATAGCCTGCCTGCGTGCGCGTCCTCGTCACCGGTGCAGCCGGGTTCATCGGTTCTCATATCTGTGAGCGTCTGGCCACGTCGTCGGAGATGACCGAGGTTGTCGGCCTCGACGATCTGTCAACCGGATCGAAAGAGAATCTGGCGGGCGTCGATGTGCGCCTCGTCGAAGGGTCGATTCTCGACGAAGCTGCGTTGCTGGACGCCGTGGCCGGGGTCGACACGATCGTGCATCTTGCAGCGCGTCCGTCGGTGCCGCGATCGATCGTCGACCCGGTCGCGTCCCACGAGGCGAACACGGTGGGCACAATGCGCATCCTCGAGGCTGCCCGCGACCTCGATGACGGGCACGTGATCGTGGCGTCATCGTCGTCTGTGTACGGCTCGAACCCGACTCTGCCCAAGCACGAGATGCTCGCCACCTTGCCGGTCTCGCCGTACGCAGCAAGCAAGCTGGCCACCGAGCAGTACGCCCTTGCCTGGCAGAAGAGCTTCGGACTCAGGACGCTCGCCTTTCGGTTCTTCAACGTGTACGGGCCGCGTCAGGCGCCCGGTCATGCGTATGCCGCGGTCGTGCCCGCGTTCGCGCACGCAGCGCTGTCGGGTGAGCCACTCCAGGTACACGGCGACGGCACCCAGAGTCGGGACTTCACCTACGTCGGGACGCTGACCGATGTGATCGTCGACGCGGTGCAGCGTCGAGTCAGTCACGACACGGCGGTCAATCTGGCCTTCGGGACGCGTGTGTCGCTCAATGAGCTGATCGAGCGGATGGCGACGCTGCTGGGGTATCCGGTTGACGTCGACAATGTCGACCCGCGGGCTGGCGATGTTCCCCACAGTCAGGCCGACAACACGCTGTTGCGCGCGCTCTTCCCGAGCGTGGAGCCTGTCGACCTCGACGCTGGGCTCGCTGAGACCTTGGCGTGGATGCGCACGCTCGTGGCCGCAACGAGCTGACGTGTCCGGACCGACCTACGCCCGGGTTGCCGACACGGTGTGGCGGTTGGCGGCTGACCGTGTCATTGTCCGGCACGCGTCGATCGACGCGGATGACACTGGTGTCGATGTGACAGGTCTCGCCGCGCTGGTCTGGGTCGCGCTCGACGAGCCGGCGTCGGTCGATGAGCTCGCCGACCGACTGGCTGCGGAAGAATTCTCGGTGCTGAACACCGATGTTTCGTCGGTCGTCGGTCAGCTCGGTGATGCTGGCTGGGTCCGTCGGATCGACGAACTGGGCACGACCGGCTGACTCGGCGGCACTCGCTCGGGCAAGCACCAGAACAGCAACAGGAGTGGGAAGACAAGCGATCGTTGCCGCACCAGGATCCCGAGGTTGCCGATGCTGGCGAAGGCGACGCCGAAGGTGAAGACGCAGACCAACGCGAAGACGAGGTACGGGTTACTGAAGAGGAGGCGCGGCAGGTTCGCGAATCTTCGCCACGACAACGCAGCCAGGCCGAGGAGAGCAGTCATCTCGACAGCGGGCAGCAGCTCGGTCAGGCTCCCGGCTTCGATGATCAGCGGACGCGTGAGCGTTCGGAACGCTGCGTACGGGTAGTTGGCCGGACTGCCCGTCGAGACGAGCTCGAGTGTTGAACTGCCGGTCGAGGTGCGGTCCTCGGTCGTGTCGAAGATCTGTGAGATCCGGTCGGTCACGGCTGCTGACTCGTCGTCGACCGCTGATTCGTTCGGGTTGAGGTAGTTGAGCGTCAGCGTCGACACGATGAGAAAGCCGACGCCGGCGAGGCCGAGCATGAGCAGTGCACCGGTTCGAGAGCCGTTGCGTCGCTCGCTGTTGCCCTGAAACAGGTTGTGAATCAGCCGAACGGCGAATGCGATGCCCGCGGCACCGACCCAGACCGCAGCGAAGTGCGGGCGGACCATTGCGGTGCCGATCGTGCCGATGGCTGCGATCGCCAAGCCCATCCAGCGACGATCGGCGTCGTTGAACGCGAGAGCGACACCGGCAGCAATCATTCCGAGGAAGAACCCGACCACTGCTTCCTTGCCGATGCTCGAACCCCAATAGATGAGGCTCGGCGTGACGAACAACAAGATGGCGTAGCGCTTGCGAGCGAGCAGTGGAACGGCAATGATCCCGGCCTTGAGCGTGAGTACGAGTCCCCAGTAGCTCAGCCAGGCGAACACGAAGTAGCCGCCGAGTTTGCTTGAGCCGAAGATGGTGTACACCAAGCCGGTCACATCCTCGACGAAGAACGTGCCGCGCTCGAACGGAATGATGGCGAGGATGGTGGAGTCGCCTGATCGAACCCCTTCGGCGAGGCGTGCCCCAGCCCGGTGATACCGGTTCGCGTCGGCGAACCCGCCGTACGCGCCGGATCGGATGAAATATCCGCCGACGGCACCAGCGAACTTGAGGCCGAGGCCCATCCAGGCAAGCGGCCGGAGCGGCCGGAGCCGGCCCTGGAAAGAGCGATTGATGAGCGGGACAGACACCGCTGCGAGGATCGGGCCGGTGATCAGTGCGCCCCAGAGGTCGTACTCCAGGCGCTGCATCGCCCAGCCGAGCGCCATGAGGTAGCCGAGCGCCGCAGCAATTGCGGATCGCTCAAACCAGGTCACGACGGGACCGATACCTCGGACTTGGCGTCCTTCGCCTTCTTGCGGCGGAACTTGCCGGTGCGCTCTGTTGGTTCCTTGTACTGGTAGTAGTACT